>NZ_QKTH01000010.1:0-126674 GCF_003234485.1 Curtobacterium sp. MCLR17_034 | reverse complement strand
GGGTGGCGGCTGCCCGGGCGGCGGGGGCTGCCGGGGCGTCCGCAGCGGCAGCGTCGACCGACGTGCCGTCCGCGGCGACCGCGATGGCCGGGGCTGCTGCGGCCCCGAGGAGCGCGGCGACGAGGACGGTCGTCGCAGCTGCGAGCAGGGCGAAGCGGGGACGACGACGAGGGCTGTCGCCCCCGACAGCCCTCTCGTCCACGTTCTCCCCGGTCGTGTTCACCGGACCCATCCCACGGGATCGGCGGCCTCCGGTCAATACACCTCGCGGATGAGGTTCGGGATCGGGCCGCAGTCCGGGAACCCGGTGTGCGTGACTCGGGAATCGGCCGTGAACACTGCTCACGCAACGGAGCATGCTCAGCGCGTCGATAGACTTCACGATGGCCGTTCAGGCCAACGCAGCACCGCGGATCCCGACGCGCAAAGGAGTACGCCCGCATGGACACCGGACTCGTCACGACGCTCATCGTCGTCGGAGTGGTGGTGGTCGTCCTGGTGATCATCGGGATCTACCTCTGGGTGACGTACAACTCCCTCGTCACGCTCAAGGTCCGGGTCGACGAGGCCTGGAGCGACATCTCGGTGCAGCTGAAGCGCCGCGCCGACCTCATCCCCACCATCGTGGACACGGTCAAGGGGTACGCCACGCACGAGAAGGCGGTCTTCGACGACGTGACGAAGGCCCGCGCCGAGACCCTGTCCGCCGGTGACGCCGACACGGCCTCCACCGCCGAGGGGCACATGCAGAAGGCACTCAAGAGCGTGTTCGCGGTGGCCGAGGGGTACCCGCAGCTGCAGTCGAGCCAGAACTTCCTGCAGCTGCAATCCGAGCTCGTCGACACCGAGGACAAGATCCAGGCCGCCCGCCGGTTCTACAACGGTGGCGTGCGTGAGCTCAACACGAAGATCCGGGTGTTCCCGAACTCCACGTTCGCGAAGAACCGCGGTTTCTCCGAAGCCCCGTTCTTCGAGACGAACGAGCCGGCGGCCATCGCCGAGCCGCCGCGCGTCCAGTTCTGACCCCAGCGTCGGATCCGACGTGTACAGCGCCATCGCGCGGAACAAGCGCAACACCGTCCTCATCGTCGTGGTGTTCCTGCTCATCATCGGCGCACTCGGGTTCCTCGGCGGGTACCTCGCCGGCAACGTCTCGATCGGCTTCATCGTGCTCGTCGTGGCCCTCGGGTACGCGGTGCTGCAGTACTTCCTGGCGGCACGACAGGCCACCGCGATCGCCGGCGGGGTCGAGATCGACCGCGTCTCGGAACCGCGGCTGTGGCGCACCGTCGAGAACCTCGCCATCGCGACCGGCATGCCGATGCCCCGGGTGTTCGTCATCCCCGACCCCGCTCCGAACGCCTTCGCCACCGGGCGTGACCCGGAGCACGCGGTGGTGGCGGCGACGACCGGGCTGCTCGAGCTCATGGACGACCAGGAGCTGCAGGGCGTGATGGCCCACGAGCTCGGACACGTCCGGAACTACGACATCCGGGTGTCGACGATGGTCTTCGGACTCGTCGTGGCCGTCGGCCTCATCGCCGACGTCCTGCTCCGCATCTCGATCTTCAGCGGCCTGTCCGGCGGGCGGAACCGCAACTCGGACAACGGCGGCAGCGCCAACCCGGTGCTGCTCATCGCCGGGATCGTCGCAGTCATCGTGGCCCCGATCGCCGCGGCCGGCGTGCAGGCGGCGGTGTCCCGGCAGCGCGAGTACCTGGCCGACGCGACAGGGGCGATGACGACCAGGCACCCGGAGGGCCTGGCCCGGGCCCTCGAGAAGCTCGGCGCGTACGGCCGTCCGATGCAGACGCAGAACTCCTCGATGGCGCACCTGTGGATCGCCGACCCGATGCGCCCCGGTGTGATGGACCGGCTGTTCTCGACGCACCCGCCGCTGCCCGACCGCATCGCACGGTTGCGGGCGAACGCCGACCGGTTCTGACGGGTCAGCCGATGCCGTCGGCGGCCGTGTCGGCGGCCGTCTCGATCGGTTCGGGGGTGTCCGCGTCGTCAGCGGACTCGTGCGGCACCAGGGGCACGCCGAGTGCCCCGGCGACGGCCGCAGCAGCGGTTCCTCGGCCGGTCACCTCGATCGCGCCGAGGCCCTGCCAGCTCGCGGTCCGTCGCAGTGTGTCGGCGAGCCGCTCGGGGTCCAGGTGCTCGCCGGGTTCCTGCCACGCGGTCCGGACGCGGAGCACACCGCGCTGCCGGTCGCTCTTCAGGTCGATCCGCCCGACGAGCCGGTCGTCCTGCAGCACCGGCAGCACGTAGTAGCCGAACACCCGCTTCGGGGCCGGGGTGTAGATCTCGATCCGGTAGTGGAAGCCGTACATCCGCTCGGCCCGCCGCCGGAACCAGACGACCGGGTCGAAGGGGCTCAGCACCGCGTCCGCCGTCAGCTGTCGGGGGACCCGAGCCCCCACGTGCAGCCAGGCCCGCTCACCCCAGCCCTCGACCCGCACCGGCAGGAGCTCGCCGGCGTCGGTGAGCTCGGCGATCGCGGTGGCCGTGTCGTCGGAGCGCAGCCGGTAGTAGTCCGCGATGTCCGCTCGGGTGCCGATGCCGAGCGCCCGTGTGGCCTGGCGCACGAGCTCGAGCACGGCGTCGGCACGCGGCGGGGCGGTCTCGAGGAAGCCTGCGGGCAGCACCTGCTCGGGCAGGGCGTACACCCGCTCGAACCCGGCTCGTCCGGCACTCACCGCCTCGCCCCAGCGGAACATCTGCTCGAGCCCGAGCTTCACGTCGCTCCACCCCCACCAGGGGCCGCGTCGCACGTTCGACTCGTGCTCCACCGCGCTCGCCCGCATCGGCCCCTCGGCCCGGAGCAGGGCGTGCAGTTCGCGCCGGACGGCAGCGGTCCGCGTGACGTCGTCGACCCGGGTCGGGCCGGCGTCCCGTTCCCGCAGGGCGTCCATCCGCCACCGGAACAGCCGCAGGTCGTCGCGGGGGATGAACGCCGCCTCGTGCGCCCAGTACTCGGTGTACGGACCCGAGCGTCCGAGCGTCAGCCGGTCGAGGGTCGACCGGTCATAGGCCCCGAGTCGGGCGAAGAGCGGCAGGTAGTGGCTGCGTTCGAACACGTTGACGGAGTCGATCTGCAGCAGCCCGAGCCGGCCGAACGCGGCGTTCAGCGCCCGCGTCGAGACAGGCTCGGTGGGTGGCCGTCCGAACCCCTGCGCGGCGAGTGCGACCCGGCGGGCCTCGGCGGCGGAGAGCGTCGACCTGGGCATGCGGCGACGCTACCGAACCCCGCCGACATGAGCGTCCACGAACGTATGCCGTATCTGGCACCTGACGGGAAGCACATCGCTACACTCGGGCCCATGGCATGGGGAAGCAAGCAGACACACCCCGACCCCGTGGTCGAGGAATCCGTCCCGGTCGGCGTGCGCATCGCCGGCGCGTGGTCGTGGCGGGCGCTCGTCGTCGTGGGCGTGATCGCCGTCTTCATCTGGCTCGTCACGGTCTTCAGCGAGATCCTCATCCCGTTCCTGGTCGGCATCGTGGTCTCGGCGCTCCTCGTGCCGATCTCCAACTGGCTGCAGCGGCACCACGTGCCGAAGTGGCTCGCCGTCGTGATGAGCCTGCTCGGCGGCATCGCGGCGCTCGGTGGACTGATCTGGCTCGTCGTCGACCAGATCATCGCGTCCTACCCGTCCCTGCGTGACCGGACGGTCGACCAGTACGCGAACATCAAGGACTTCGTCCTGAGCTCCGGGTTCGGCATCAGCCAGTCCGACGTCAACGGCTGGCTCGACGACGGCACGAAGTGGCTGCAGGACAACTCCGCGTCGATCCTGTCCGGAGTGGCCAGCGCGGGTTCGGGTGCGACGCACGCCTTCGAGGCGCTCTTCATCATCCTGTTCACCACGATCTTCCTGCTGATCGACGGCAAGAACGTCTGGCGCTGGTCCGTCCGGCTGTTCCCGAAGAAGGCGCGCGCGGCGGTCGACGGCGCCGGTGTCGCCGGTTGGATCACCCTGACGAGCTTCATCCGCGTGCAGATCTTCGTCGCCTTCGTCGACGCGGTCGGCATCGGCCTGGGCTCCTTCATCGTCGGGCTCTTCTTCGGCGGCATGCCGCTGGTGATCCCGATCGCCGCGTTCGTGTTCCTCGGTGCGTTCATCCCGGTCGTCGGTGCCATCGTCACGGGCTTCCTGGCGGTGTTCGTCGCGCTGATCTTCAACGGTCCCCTCGCGGCGGTCCTGGTGCTCGGCGTCGTCCTGCTGGTCCAGCAGATCGAGGGCCACATCCTGCAGCCGCTCGTCATGGGCAACGCGGTCAAGGTCCACCCGCTCGCGGTCGTCCTCGGCGTCACCGCGGCCTCCGGGCTCGCCGGCATCGCCGGAGCCTTCTTCGCCGTGCCGCTGATCGCGACGCTGAACGCCATGGTCACCACCATCGCGAGCGGACGCTGGCGACGGCTCGACTCCGACCACGTCCTCGAAGCGACGCCGAAGCGCGGGCAGCACGGGCAGATCCAGTTGCTCCGACGACGTCGGCACAAGGTCGGGGACGACGTCCCGGCGCCGGGCGTCGACTCCGGTCCCTCGGCCGAAGAAGACACCGCCAGCACCAACTGAGCGTCACACGAGTTCGCCGCGGGGCCCCGGAACGACGATGATGGGGGAGTGACCGACACCAGCGCCTCCCCGCACACGCTCGCCGCGATCCCGACCCTCGCGGACATCGAGGCGGCGCGCGAGACCATCAAGGGCGTCGCACGCGTCACCCCGATGGAGACGTCGCAGTTCCTCGCCGAGCTGCTCGGGTCCCCGGTGCACCTGAAGTGCGAGAACCTGCAGCGCACCGGTGCCTACAAGGTGCGCGGTGCCTACAACCGACTCTCGACCCTGTCCGCCGAGCAGCGCGCCAAGGGCGTCGTCGCCGCGAGCGCCGGCAACCACGCGCAGGGTGTCGCCCTCGCCGCCCGCGAACTCGGCATCCCCGCGACGATCTTCACGCCGGTCGGGGTCGCCCTGCCCAAGCTGCAGGCCACCCGCCACTACGGCGCCGACGTCGTACTGCGGGGCCACTCCGTGGAAGAGGCGCTGAGCGCCGCGAAGGACTTCGCCGCCCACACCGGCGCCGTGTTCATCCCGCCGTTCGACCACCCGGCCGTGATCGCCGGGCAGGGCACGCTCGGCCTCGAGATCATCGACCAGGTGCCCGACGTCGACACCGTCGTCGTGCCGATCGGTGGCGGCGGCGTCATCTCCGGCATCGCGCTCGCGGTGAAGGGCATGGCCGAACGGCTCGGACGGCCGATCCGGGTCATCGGCGTGCAGGCCGAGAACGCTGCGGCCTACCCGTCGTCGATCACCGCAGGCGAGCCCGTCACCATCACCACGAAGCCGACCATCTCCGACGGCATCGCGGTGGCGCGCCCCGGCGACCTGAACTTCCCGATCATCCGCGACCTGGTCGACGACATCGTCACCGTCTCGGACGACGACACCGCCCGCGCCCTGCTCGTCCTGCTCGAGCGCGCCAAGCTCGTGGTCGAGGCAGCGGGGGCCGTCGGCGTCGCCGCGATCATGTCCGGTGCCGTCCGCGACACCGGCCGCACCGTGGTGCTGCTGAGCGGCGGCAACATCGACCCGCTCATGATGGAGCGCGTGATCACCCGCGGGCTCGTCGCGGCCTCGCGCTACATCGGCATCCGCATCATGCTGCCGGACCGCCCGGGTCAGCTCGCCCGCGTCGCGCAGGTCATCTCGGACGCCGGCGCGAACGTGGTCGAGGTGCTGCACACCCGCCACGGGCAGGGCCTGGTCATCAACGAGGTCGCGCTGGACCTGTCGATCGAGGCGCGCGGCCCGGAGCACGCGCAAGAGGTCATCCAGCGCCTCCACGAGGTCGGCTTCCGCCCGGAGCTGCTCGAGCACTAGTCCGCGACGATCCGCGAGTCGTTCGACGCGTGGACTGTCGGAAGTACGGCGCGCGCTCTGGGCGCGACCAGCAGACAGACGGGAGGCCCGTGGCGGAGTCGCCACGGGCCTCCTGTCAGGAGTGGGCCGGGTCTACGGCTCGTAGCGCTCGATCTTGACGACCTCGACGGCGATCTCCTTGCCGTTCGGCGCCGTGTACGTGGCCTTGTCGCCGGCCTTGAGGCCGACGATGGCTGCGCCGACGGGGCTGACGGGGCTGTAGACCGTCAGGTCCGAGCCCTCGGCGACGATCTCGCGGCTGCCGACCAGGAAGGTGGACTCGTCGCCGGCGATGACCGCCGTGACGACGGTGCCCGGCTCGACGGTGCCGTCGAACTCGGCTTCGCTGACGGTGGCGTGCTTCAGGAGCTCGGTGAGGACGCGGATGCGGGCCTCGATCTTGCCCTGCTCGTCCTTCGCGGCGTGGTAGCCGCCGTTCTCCTTGAGGTCGCCCTCTTCGCGAGCGGCCTCGATGCGGCGCGCGATCTCGGCACGGCCCTCGCCGCTCAGCTCGTCGAGCTCCGCCTTGAGACGGTCGTGCGCCTCCTGGGTCAGCCAGGTGACCTGCGTGTCGTTGCTCATGTTCTGTCCCTTCGACCATGAAAAAACGAGACCGGCCGAGTGGTCGGTCTCGAGAGGCGAATCAGGACAGTCTAGGGAATCCAGCAGTCGTGGATCAAGCCGGTCACGCCCCGCGTCGTCGTGGTGACCTGCGTGGAGATGCTCCGGCTGCGCTGTTCGGACGCCGGCACGGTGATCTCCTTCCAGCCCACGATCGAGTAGCTCTTGTCGAGGACCTGCACCGCGCACTTCGCCTCGACACCCGGGTCGACGGACACCTGCGAGTGGACGACGGTGCTGTGCTCGGACAGCACCTCGTACCCGATGACGTCCTGGTCGAGGCCGCGGTCGGACTGGTCGAGCCCGGCCCAGATCACCCACGCACCGAAGACCACGACGACCGCGATGGCCGCGACGATCGCGAAGAGGCGGCTGCGGCGCTTGCGGGCCGGGGTGCGGCCGTAGCGCTCGTCGAGGGTGGCGGTCTGGGTCTGTTCGGACAGTTCGGGGCTCCCGGGGTGGATATCCTGATCCCAGGGTAGTTCACGCGATGCTGTGCGCTGCCCGCGTCCGACGCCGCTCACCCGCAGTGAGGAACCCCACGTGCCCTACCGTCTGCTGGCCGTCCACGCCCACCCCGACGACGAGTCGAGCAAGGGTGCCGCGACCGCCGCGAAGTACGTGGCCGACGGGCACCAGGTGCTCGTCGTGTCCTGCACCGGTGGCGAGGCCGGCGACATCCTGAACGACCAACTCGGCGAGCCGGCCACGAGCCGTGCCCACCGTGACATGGCCGGGTACCGCCGCACCGAGATGGCCGCGGCGCAGCAGGCGCTCGGCATCGACCACGTCTGGCTCGGCTACCACGACTCGGGGCTGCCCGACGCCGAGAAGGGCGAGACGGTCCGGCCGGGCACGTTCTCCACGGTGCCGCTCGAGTACAGCACCGAGGCCCTCGTCCGCGTGATCCGCCGGTTCCGCCCGCACGTGCTCGTCACCTACGACGAGAACGGCGGCTACCCGCACCCCGACCACATCCGCACGCACGAGGTGTCGATGGCCGCGTGGTCCGCCGCCGCCGACCCGTCGGCGTACCCGTCCGCCGGTGCCCCGTGGTCGATCGCGAAGCTCTACTACGAGCGCACGATGAACCCGCGCCGCTTCAGCACGATCTTCGAAGCCCTGCAGGAGCGCGACCCGGACAGCCCCGCGATCGAGCAGCTGCGCGAGTGGGTCGAGCGGTTCGCCGACCGGCCCGACCTCGCCACCACCCACGTCGACGTGCACGAGTACTTCGACCAGCGTGACGCCGCACTCCGCGCGCACGCCAGCCAGGTCGCACCGGACAGTGCCTTCTTCTACTGGCCGAACGACCTCCTCGCGACGGTGTGGCCGACCGAGGACTACCAGCTCGTGGAGGCACGCGTGCCGACCGAGCTCCCGGAGACCGACCTGTTCGCCGGGATCCCAGCCGACAAGGAACCGACCTCGTGAGCACCATCGCGGCGGCACTCGCCGCCACCCCCAGTCCCAGCCCCTCGGTCGTCCCCGACGTCGACGTCACCCCGGGTGTCGTCGGGTTCATCGCGATCGCACTCGTCGCGATCGTGACGATCCTGCTCGTCGTCGACATGACCCGGCGCATCCGCCGCACCCGCTACCGCGCCGAGGTGCGCGAGCGGCTCGAGGCCGAGGCGAACGGCACCGCGGGTGACGGCACCGCGACGGACGAGCCGGAGCGGCGGGCGGCCGAGGACGGCCGAGCCGACGTCGGCGACGACACCGAGCGCGGCTGACGCGACTGCAGGGCGGCTGACGCGACTACAAGGCGGACTGGAGGCCCGTGGCGGTATCGCCACGGGCCTCCAGTCCGCCTTGTGCGCGCCTACCGGAACCGGGCGTACCTGGTCGAACCGGGCGTACCTGGTCGGAACTTCCGGGTGAGTACGCCCGGAACCACCAGGCATCGCACCCGTTCTGGGAAGGAACGTGCGACGGTCAGCGCACCGGGTCCAGCGCGACGATGAGCACGCCGACCCACTGCGCACCGAAGGCCACCACGGTCAGGGCGTGGAACACCTCGTGGAACCCGAACTGCGTCGGCACCGGGTTGGGCCGCTTGAAGCCGTAGACCAGCGCGCCGATGATGTACGCGACGCCGCCGGACAGGATGAGCACGGTCATCGGGACGCTCGCCGCGAAGAACTGCGGCAGGAGCCCGAGGGCAGCACACCCGAGCACCAGGTAGATCGGGACGTACAGCCAGCGGGGCGCGTTGATCCAGAGCACCCGGAACGCGATACCGAGCGCGGCGCCCGACCACATCACCCAGAGCACGGCGACCATGAGCGTGTGCGGCAGGGCGCAGATCGCGACGGGTGTGTAGGTGCCGGCGATGAGCAGCAGGATGTTGGTGTGGTCGATGCGCTTCAGCACGGCCTTCACCTTCGGCCCCCACGGGAACCGGTGGTAGGTCGCCGAGACGCCGAACATCGCGAGCGACGTCGCCATGAACACCGCGCTGCCGACCTTCGCCGCGGTGCTGTCGGCGAGGGTGATCAGGACGATCCCCATCGCGATCGCGAACGGGAACGCACCGAGGTGGATCCAGCCGCGCCAGGCCGGGCGGGGTTCGGCGGCGGTCGTGGTCGCGGTCGCCGACGCCTCTTCCGTGAACGGGACGTGGGGGAGTGTTCCGGTCTCGTGCTCGTCCTGCATGGTCCCGACCATAGGGCCTGACCCCGAACGACAGCCACGTGTCCGCAGAACGGGAGCCTCAGGGATCCGGCGTCGGTGGTGCACTACGCTCGGTGCGTGACCGGGACGGCGGGATGGACAGGGCGAGGGATCCTCTACCGCGCCTACCAGCGCCGGATCCGCCGCCAGCTCGAGGGTGCAGCGAAGCCCAAGCACGTCGCCATGATCGTGGACGGCAACCGCCGCTGGGCGAAGCAGCTCGGGCTCGAGTCCGCCGCACACGGCCACCGTGCCGGCGCCGCGAAGATCCCGGAGTTCCTGACGTGGTGCGACGACCTCGGCATCGAGGTCGTGACGCTGTACCTGCTGTCGGCCGACAACCTGACGGGTCGCGGCGGCGAGGAGCTCGAGGAACTCGTCGGCATCATCGCCGACCTCGCCGGGGTCCTGGCCGACAACCGTGACTGGCGCGTGCAGCACGTCGGGTCGAACGAGGGGCTGCCGGACAACCTGGTGACCGCGCTCGAACAGGCCGAGCAGCGCACCGCCGGCCGCACCGGCCTCCACGTCAACCTGGCCGTCGGGTACGGCGGCCGTCGTGAGATCGCGGACGCCATGCGCAGCATCGTGCAGGCGCACGGCGCGGGTGGCGGCACCATCGACACCCTGGCCGAGGTGCTGACGCCGGAGCTCATCGGCGACCACCTGTACACGCAGGGGCAGCCCGACCCCGACCTGGTGATCCGGACCTCGGGCGAGCAGCGGCTGTCGGACTTCATGCTGTGGCAGAGCGCGCACAGCGAGTTCTACTTCGTCGAGGCGTTCTACCCGGACCTGCGCGAGGTCGACTTCCTCCGAGCGGTCCGCGACTTCGGACTCCGGTCGCGCCGCTTCGGCGGCTGAGCAGCCACCTCCCGCACCGGGTTCGTCGGCGGAGCCGCGTCCCAGTAGGCTCTCAGGGTTCAACCCTGTGAAAGGTGCACCACCTGTGAACATCGACGAGTACGCCGCCGGCTTCTCCGAAGACCCCGGTTACCTCGACCACGCTGCGTTCGGCCCCGTGCAGACCGCCGTGCTCGAGGAGCAGCGTGTGCTCGGCACCATCCAGGCACACATGCGCTTCGGCGCCATGGAGACCCTCGACGAGCAGGACGCCCGCGTCCGCACCGTCGCCGCCCGCCTGGTCGGCCGCCGCGAGGACCAGGTCGTCTCGCAGGCCGCGACGACCCCGGGCCTGCTGCACACCGCGTTCGGTCTGACCGGGGGTGTGCTCGTGTCCGCCGACGAATACCCGTCGCTGCCGCTCGCACTGGCCAGCGCCGCCTCGGCCACCGGTGGACGGGTACAGCCCGTCGTCATCGAGTCGGGTGCCGGCTGGGTGACCCCCGAGCTGATCCGTGAGCGCCTGTCCGACGAGGTGACCGCCGTCGCGGTGTCCCTGGTCGACTGGCGCACCGGCTACCTGACCGACCTCGCCGCCATCCGCGAGGTCATCGGCGACCGCCTGCTCATCGTCGATGCGATCCAGGGCTTCGGCGTCGTCGACGCCCCGTACGAGGTCGCCGATGTCGTCGCCACCGGCGGGCAGAAGTGGCTGCACGCCGGGTGGGGCACCGGGTTCGTGGCGTTCAGCGACCGTGCGCTGAACCGGATCCGTCCGGCGCTGTCCGGCCCGCACGGCACGTCCGGCTGGCCCACCGAGGTCCCCGCGGTGCGTCCGGGGGCCGCCGGGTTCCAGATGTCCCGCATCGACCCGGTCGCACAGGCCCGGCTCGCGGTGTCGCTCGAGCGCCTCACCGCGGTCGGCGTCGCCGCCGTGCAGGAGCGGGTCACCGACCGCGTCGAGCGTGTGTTCGCCATCGCCGACGAGTTCGGACTCGAGGTCGAGTCCAGCCGCGACCCGGCCGAGCGCGCCGGCATCGTGGTGCTCCGGCCGACGCAGGGTCGCGTGACGGCCCTGTCCGCCGCGATGCACAACCACGGCGTCACCGCGACCACGCGGCTCGGCGTCGCGCGGGTGTCCGTGTTCCCGTCGACCACCGACGAGACCCTGGACATGTTCCGCGACGCCTGCGTCTCGTACGCCACGATGCAGTAGCAGCGGCGCGTGTCGACCGTCCGCGTCCCGCGAGCGGTCACGACACCCCGCTCACGTCCGCCGAGTGGTCACCACCTGTCGGCCGGCGCCGCCGCACCCGTCGGTTCGTGACCACTCGACGCCACCGCCGCGCGCGGCGTCGCGAGCCGCGCTCGCGTTGTTCACGCGACCGTAACTCCGGAAACCGCGTGTCGCTGTCGGGGTGTCGGGGGCCGGACGTACGTTGTCCCCATCGGGCACCGCGCCCGATCGAAGCGGCCACAGTCGGTGCTTCGGGACCCGCTCCGTGGCCGCGTTCGAGGACAGGACCGGGCCCGTCGTGGCCCGGGGATGGAGTGGTCGTGACCTCTCAGAACGTCTCTCGCGGAGCACAGCAGCAGCACACCGCGGACTCGTCCACATCGGTCGCCCAGCGCACGTACGTGCTCGACACATCGGTGCTCCTCAGCGATCCGCGGGCCTTGTTCCGCTTCGCCGAGCACGCCGTAGTCCTGCCCGTGGTGGTCGTCAGCGAACTCGAGGCGAAGCGCAACGACCCGGAGATCGGGTACTTCGCCCGGCAGGCCCTCCGGCTGCTCGACGAACTGCGCATCGAGCACGAGCGGCTCGACTTCCCGATCGCGATCGGCGACGGCGGCTCGTTCCGCGTCGAACTGAACCACTCCAACCAGTCCGTCCTGCCGTCGGGCCTGCAGCTCGGCGACAACGACTCCCGCATCCTCGCCGTCGCGTCGAACCTCAAGAACGACGGACTCGACGTCGTGGTCGTGTCGAAGGACCTGCCGCTCCGGGTCAAGGCGTCCTCGATCGGCATGGCGGCGGAGGAGTACCGCGCCGAACTCGCGGTCGACTCGGGCTACACCGGCATCGCGGACCTGCAGGTGTCCGGCGAGCAGATGTCCGACCTGTACGAGAAGGAGGAGATCCGGTCCTCGAAGCTCGACGGCGTCCCGGTGAACACCGGCGTCGTCATCCACTCCGAACGCGGATCGGCCCTCGGCCGCGTGCACGTCGCCGGCGCCGTCGCACTGGTGCGCGGCGACCGCGAGGTCTTCGGCCTCCGCGGGCGCTCGGCCGAGCAGCGGCTCGCCATCGACGCGCTGCTCGACTCCGAGATCGGCATCGTCTCGCTCGGCGGCAGCGCCGGCACGGGCAAGTCGGCGCTCGCCCTGTGCGCCGGACTCGAGGCGGTGCTCGAACGGCAGCAGCACAAGAAGATCATGGTGTTCCGGCCGCTGTACGCCGTGGGCGGGCAGGACCTCGGCTTCCTGCCCGGCGACGCCGGCGAGAAGATGAACCCGTGGGCGCAGGCCGTCTACGACACCCTCGGTTCGGTGGTGTCGGACAACGTCCTCGACGAGGTGGTCGAGCGCGGCCTGATCGAGGTGCTGCCCCTGACCCACATCCGCGGCCGCTCCCTGCACGACGCCTTCGTGATCGTCGACGAGGCGCAGTCGCTCGAACGGAACGTGCTGCTCACGATGCTCTCGCGCATCGGCCAGAACTCGCGGGTCGTGCTCACCCACGACGTCGCGCAGCGCGACAACCTGCGGGTCGGTCGGCACGACGGGATCGCGTCGGTCATCGAGCGGCTCAAGGGGCACCCGCTGTTCGCGCACGTCACGCTGACGCGGTCCGAGCGCTCCGCGATCGCGGCCTTGGTCACCGACCTGCTCGACTCGCCGGACCTGGTGTAGCGCGGCAGACACTGACGGGTTTTCGCGCTCACCGACAGGTCACGCGCTTCCGGACGCGTGACCTGTCGCTCAGCGCGTGAGGCGGGCCGAGCCGCCACCTGACGGACGGGAGGCCCAGTGCCAGCTGGCACCGGGCCTCCCGTCCGTCCTGGGGGTGCGTCAGGAGCGTCGCGTCAGTTCGGGTGGGTCATGCTCAGGACGTCGAGCGCCTCGTCGAGCTGCGCCTCGGTGACCTCGCCGCGCTCGACGTGGCCGAGGGCCACGACGGCTTCGCGCACGGTGATGCCCTCGGCGACGGCGTACTTCGCGACCTTCGCCGCAGCCTCGTAGCCGATGACCCGGTTGAGCGGGGTGACGATCGACGGTGAGGACTCCGCGAAGGCGCGGGCACGCTCGAGGTTCGCCTGCAGGCCGTCGATGGTCTTGTCCGCGAGCACGCGCGAGCTGTTCGCCAGCAGGCGGATCGACTCGAGCAGCGCCGTGCCCATCACCGGGATGGCGACGTTGAGCTCGAACGCACCCGAGGCCCCGGCCCAGGCGATGGTGGCGTCGTTGCCGATGACCCGGGCGCCGACCATCAGGGTGGCCTCGGGGATCACCGGGTTCACCTTGCCGGGCATGATCGAGGAGCCGGGCTGCAGGTCGGGGATGTGCAGCTCGCCCAGGCCGGTGTTCGGACCGGAGCCCATCCAGCGCAGGTCGTTGTTGATCTTCGTCAGGCTGACGGCGAGCACCTTGAGCGCACCGGAGGCCTCGACCAGGGCGTCACGCGCGCCCTGCGCCTCGAAGTGGTCGACGGCCTCGGTGATCGGCAGGTCGGTGTCGCTCGCGAGCTGGGCGATGACCCGCTGCGGGAAGCCCTTGGGGGTGTTGATGCCGGTGCCGACCGCGGTGCCGCCGAGCGGGACCTCGGCGACGCGGGGGAGCGTCGCCTGCACACGCTCGACGCCCAGGCGGATCTGGCGGGCGTAGCCGCCGAACTCCTGCCCGAGGGTGACGGGCGTGGCGTCCATCAGGTGCGTCCGGCCGGACTTCACGGCGTCGGCCCAGAGCGTGGCCTTCGCCTCGAGGGACTCGGCGAGGTGCTCGAGGGCGGGCACGAGCGTGCGGAGGAGCGCCTCGGTCACGGCGACGTGCACGGAGGTGGGGAAGACGTCGTTCGACGACTGCGAGGCGTTGACGTGGTCGTTCGGGTGCACCGCCGAGCCCGCGATGTCGGACGCCAGTGTCGCGAGCACCTCGTTCATGTTCATGTTCGACGACGTGCCGCTGCCGGTCTGGTAGACGTCGACCGGGAACTGGTCGTGGTGCTGCCCGCCGATGATCAGGTCGGCGGCGCCGGCGATGGCGTCGGCGACGGCGGGCTCGACGATGCCGAGTTCACCGTTCACGATGGCCGCCGCACGCTTGATCCGTGCGAGCGCCACGATCTGCGCCGACTCGAGCCCGGTGCCCGAGATGGGGAAGTTCTCGACGGCGCGCTGGGTCTGGGCACGGTAGAGCGCCGACTTCGGCACCCGTACCTCGCCCATGGTGTCGTGCTCGATGCGGAACTCGGTCGGGGTGGTGTCGGTCACGTCGTCGTGGTCCTTCCTGGGGTGCTCGCCGGTCGCGGTCGCGCCGGCCCGTGCCTGCGCCCCGGGGTCGCCGGGGCGGTCGTCGTCGGGGTCGCTCTTCGTCTGGCTCGGTCGTCGTCGGGTCGATCAGACCTGGCCGACGACGGTGTCGATGGTGACTTCTCCGGTGGCGAGGTCGTACGTCGCCCCGACGACGGCCAATCTACCCTCGGCCACGGCGTCGGAGACCGCGCCGGAGCGCTCGATCACCTGGCGGAGGGTGGCTTCGAGGTGCGCGGCGCCGACGGCTTCCTGCGGGAGCTCGGCGTCGGTGAGTCGGACCTTCTCGACGCTCGGGGCGATCGCGTCGACGAGGGCCTGCAGGTGCGGAGCGGGGACGGGCTCACCGGAGCGTGCTGCAGCGACCGCACCGCACCGGGTGTGCCGGAGCACGACGACCAGCGGTGTGCCCAGGGCGACGACCGCGAACTCGATCGAGCCGAGCACGACGTCGTCGACGATCTGGCCGGCGTTGCGGATGGCGAACAGGTCACCGATGCCGGCGTCGAAGACGTGCTCGAACGGCACCCGCGAGTCCGAGCAGCCGAGGACGGTCGCGAACGGCGACTGCGATCCTTCGAGCTCGGTGCGGCGGTCCGGGTCCACGCGGCCCATCCGGCGCTTGTCGGCGGCGAAGCGGGCGTTGCCGTCGACCAGCAGGCGCAGGGCGTCGGACGGGGTGGAGGCGGCGCGGTCGGGCATGGGGCTCCTCGGTTCGGGTGGGACGGGGTGGTGACTGGCGGGGCGGTGCCCGTCGTCTACTCGGTCAGTTCTCGGGAGACGGCGGTCGCGACGGTCCGGAACGCCTTGTCGTCGGCGGTGCCGGAGAGCACGATCGTGTTCTTGCCGAACGTCGAGACGAGCGAGTACGCGTGGTTGCCGGCATCGGTGCCCTCGGCGCGGCGGTCGTAGACGGTCCACTCCGTGTCGCCGATGGTGCGGTCACCGGTGGACGGGCGCTGGTCGAGCTGGTTCGACACCCACGAGGCGTTGGCGTCGATGCCCTGCTGCAGACCGAGGTACTGCTTGTCCGGCGTCACGAAGCCGACGGTCCAGACGTCCACGCCGTCGGTGGTCTTGCTGGCGAAGTCCGCGCGGTTGGCGCTGTAGCCGTCGGGCAGCGGCGGCGCCACCAGGGTGACGTCGTCGACGTTCGCCTTCGCCGCGATCTGCTGGTAGTCGACGGTGCGGTCCACCGTGGTGTCGGGCCGGACGACGACCGCCACCAGGAACAGCACGATGCCGAGCGAGGCGATGAGCGCGATGACCAGGTTGAACGCGGTCTGGTGCTGTCGGCGGGCGGTCCGGGCGGCGTCCTTGCGGGCCCACGTCTCCTCTGCCGTCTCGGGGCGACCGAGCTCGGCGACGATCGGGCGGCCGTCGGCGTCGGTCATCGGCCGGAGCCGTCCTGGGCGTCGCTGGCGGCACGGGCCGCGTCGAGCCGAGCGCGGGCGCCGACGAGCCACTCTTCGCACCGGGCGGCGAGGGCTTCGCCCCGCTCCCAGAGCGCCAGCGAACGCTCGAGGGTCGCGGAGCCCTGTTCGAGCTCGCTCACGACGCGCACGAGTTCGTCGCGGGCCGCTTCGTAGCTCAGCGACTGGACGTCGGTCTGCTCGGGTTCCTGCTGGGATGGCACGGGTCGATCCTACCGAGCGTCCACCGACGATCCGTCGCCCGGACCCACGCTGTGGAGAACACCCGCGGTGGTCAGGAGCCGTCCGGGCCGGGGCCGTCCGGTTCGAGCGTGCCCGTGGCCGTGCCGGCACCGAGCGTGACGTGCACCGGCGTCGCTCCGGACAGGTCGTCGGTGCCGCGGACGACACCCCCGTCGGCCCGCTGCACGATGGCGTACCCGCGGCGCAGGGTGTCCCGCGGCGAGAGTGCCCGGAGCCGGGCGGTCAGGTGCCCGACCTCGGAGTGCCCGCGCTCGAGTCGGCGGTCGAGCAGTTCGCGGGCACGGGACAGGTCGCGGGCGACCTCTTCCGCACGGGTGTCGACGAGCCACGCGGTCGACGCCAGGGCCGGGCGCGACCGCAGCGCGGCGAGCCGGTCGGCCTCGACCGACAGCGTGTGCGAGAGCCGGAGCCCGAGCCGAGCGCGGGCTGCCCGCACGTTGGCGAGCTCCTCGGCGACGTCGGGCACGACCCGCTTGGCGGCGTCCGTCGGGGTCGAGGCACGGAGGTCGGCGACCTCGTCGAGGATGGGGCGGTCGGCCTCGTGGCCGATCGCCGAGACGATCGGGGTCGACGCCGCGGCCGCTGCACGGACGAGTCCTTCGTCGCTGAAGCCGAGCAGGTTCTGGAAGTCACCGCCGCCGCGGGCGATGATGATGACGTCGACCTCGGGGTCGGCGTCGAGCTCGAGGATCGCGGCTGTGACCTCGCCCACGGTCCGTTCGCCCTGCACGGCGGTGTGCACGGTGCGGAACTCCACCTGGGGCCACCGCAGCTGCGCGTTCCGCTTGACGTCCTTCTCGGCGTCGGAGTCCTTGCCGGTGATCAGGCCGATGCGGTGCGGCAGGAACGGCAGACGCTGCTTGCGGGACGGGTCGAACAGCCCTTCCTCGGCGAGGGTGCGACGGAGGCGCTCGAGGCGTTCGAGCAGGTCACCGAGGCCGACGTGCTTCATCTCGACGACCTGCATGGTCAGCGAGCCGCCCTTGACCCAGTAGTTCGGCTTGAGCGCGGCGACGACACGGTCGCCCTGCTTGATGTCCGCCGGCACCCGGGAGCGCACGCTCGACCAGATGGAGAACGACACGGTGGCATCGACCTCGACGTCCTTGAGCTTGCCGTACACGTTGCCGCCGGCGACGTTCCACTGCGTGATCTCGCCCTCGACCCACGCGGTGCCGAGCCGGTCGATCCAGTCGCGCAGCTTCGCGCCGAGGAGCGCGACCGGCCACGGGTTGTCGGCCGTCGGCGGGCCCTGTTCGATCGCCATGTCGCTCCTCGTCCTGCTGGGACGTCCATCGTGCCCGAGACCGGTGACAGGCGACGGACGTCGTGTTCTCCACGGGCACTCCGCGCGCCCAGGTCGCGTGCGTGCCGCTCACCTATCATCGGGGACGTGACGATCACCAACGGCCACACGGTCCCGCTCGCCCCGCCGCGTGTGCACGCGGCACGGGGTCGACTGCGTGACGAACCGGTCGCCGGCCCCAAGAAGGTGCTGCTCGCGGCCCCGCGCGGTTACTGCGCCGGGGTGGACCGCGCGGTCGTCGCGGTCGAGAAGGCGTTGGAGCAGTACGGCGAGCCCGTCTACGTCCGCAAGCAGATCGTCCACAACGTGCACGTGGTCTCGACGCTCGAGCAGCGCGGTGCCGTCTTCGTCGACGACGTGGCCGAGGTCCCCCGGGGCTCGCACGTCGTCTTCAGCGCGCACGGTGTGTCGCCGGCCGTCGTCGCGGGTGCCGCCGAGCGCGACCTGCACGCCATCGACGCCACCTGCCCCCTCGTCACCAAGGTCCACCGCGAGGCCACCCGGTTCGCCAAGGCCGAGCGCACCATCATCCTGATCGGCCACGCCGGCCACGAAGAGGTCGAGGGCACGATGGGGCACGCCCCGGACCGCACGATCCTGGTGAACGGCCCCGACGACGTCGCCGCGCTGTCGGTCCCCGACCCGGACAACCTCGTCTGGCTGTCGCAGACCACGCTCAGCGTCGACGAGACGATGGAGACCGTGCGGCTGCTGCGCGAGAAGTTCCCGGCCATCCAGGACCCCCCGTCGGACGACATCTGCTACGCCACCCAGAACCGCCAGGTCGCGATCAAGAAGGTCGCGCCCGGTGCCGACCTGGTGATCGTGGTCGGCTCGGCGAACTCGTCGAACAGCGTGCGACTGGTCGAGGTCGCGCTCGAGCACGGTGCCCGCGCCGCCCACCGCGTCGACTACGCGGAGGAGATCCAGCAGGAGTGGCTCGACGGTGTCGAGACGGTCGGCGTGACGAGCGGTGCGTCCGTGCCGGAAGAACTCGTGGCCGAGGTGCTCGAACAGCTCGCCGACGCCGGCTACGCCGCCGTCGAAGAGGTCGTCACCGCGCACGAGGACCTGATGTTCTCGCTCCCCAAGGAGCTCCGCACCGACGCCTCGGGCAACCCGACGCGCGCGCTCGGCGGGCGTCGGGCATGAGCGGCTCGGACGGCTGGTCCTCGGTCCCGCGTCGCGACCCGGCGAACCACGGCGACGCCGGCGCTGGTACCGGCCAGGAGGCCCGGGGTGCGTCCGCGACGTCGGCCGCCGGTCCCGCGAACGGTCGGCCCCAGGGCCGTCCCGCCCCCGGGTACGGCGAGTACGCACCAGAGGGTTGGGTGAACCCGGTCCTCGTCGAGCAGGAACGCCAGGAGCGGGAGCGTCAGGCACGGGAGCGGCAGGACCAGGCCCCCGCCACCGGGGTGCGCGACGCTGCTCCGAGCGACGGCGTCCGCGGTGAACGCGCCGGTGCGGACGCTCGATCCGGTGCAGTCCCTGCCGGGGCGCAGCGGTCGATGGCCCGCAGCCGGTTCGGTCGCACGCCGGCAGACTTCGTGCTCACCGTCGGGCTGCTCGCCTTCGGGCTCGTCTCCGTTGTGCAGTCCCTGGCCGTGGGCGAGGTCGCCTCCACCGTGCGGCGCACCCTCGAGACCCAGTACACGGCGTTGGACGACCCGAGCGCCCTGAGCACGGCGGCCGCCATCGCCGCGATCACCAACGTGGTCGTCTTCGCCCTGGTCGCCTGGTGGTCCATCCGCCGGCTCCGCGCACGGAAGCGGACGTTCTGGGTGCCGCTGGTCGGCGCGGTCGTCGCCACGGCGATCAGCACGATCGCGTTCGTCGTCGTGGTCATGCAGGACCAGGCCTTCGTCGACTTCATGCTGCGACAGTCCGGCGCCTGACCGCCTGACCGCCTGACCGCCTGACCGCCTGACCGCCTGACCGTCGGGCTGCTCGCGGCGCCGGTCTCCGCGCGTCGTCGGGCTGCTCGCGGCGCCGAGTGGTTGCAACACGCCGCGGCCCCGCCGTCGAGTGGTCACGAAGTGTCGTCTGGCGCCGGCGCAATCGACAGTTCGTGACCCCTCGGCCCTGCGCGTGCGGGGAGTCGCGACCTCTCGGCAGCCCGTCCGTCGGCCAGTCGCGTGCCGGTGTCCCTCCGGCGAGCTTCGTCAGCCTCGCGGGCGAGCGCAGCAGCCACCGCCGAGTGGTCGCAACACGCCGCGGGCCCGCCGTCGAGTGGTCACGAAGTGTCGTCTGGCATCGGCGCAACCGACACTTCGTGACCCATCGACCCTGCGCGTGCGGGGAGTCGTGACCACCCCAGCCAGCAGCCGGAAGTCAGCCGGCCAGGAACGCCGCGACCGCTCCGTGCAGGGCAGCCAGGTCGTCGACGTGCACGAGCTCCCGGATCGAGTGCATCGAGAGCAGCCCGACGCCGATGTCGATCGTCGGGATCCCGAGCCGGGTCGCCGCGATCGGGCCGATGGTCGAGCCGCCGGGGATCGTGTTGACGTTGACGAACGGCTGCCACGGCACACCGGCGGTCTCGCAGGCGGCGGACCAGACGGCCTCGCCCTTCGCCTCGGTCATGTAGCGCTGGTTCGCGCTGATCTTCAGCAGCGGTCCGGCCCCGGGGCGCGGACGGTTCGTCGGGTCGTGCTTCTCCGGCTGGTTCGGGTGCACCAGGTGCCCGGCGTCGCTCGACAGCAGCCACGACCCACGGAACGCCCGGGCTGCTTCGGAGCGGGTGGCGCCGAGTCCTTCCTGCACACGGCCGAGGACGTCCTCGAGGAACGGACCACCGGCACCGGACGGCGTCGACGACCCGATCTCCTCGTGGTCGAACGCCGCGAACACCGGGATGTGGTCACCATCGGTCGGAGCGTCGACGATGCCCCGGAGTCCGGCGTGCACGCTCGTCAGGTTGTCCATCCGGCCGGAGGCCAGGAACTCCCGCTCGATGCCGATCCGGGCCGGCGCCTGGGTGTCGGCGAGGAACAGGTCCCACGACACGGCGCCCTCGCCGAGCCGGGCGAGCAGCCACTCCACGACGGAGGTCCCACCGGCGTCGCCGTCGACCCCGACGATCGGCAGGGTGTGGCGCTGGCGGTCGATCTCCTTGCCGTCGTTCACCCCGCGGTCGAGGTGGATGGCCAGGTTGGGGATGCGGGCGACGGCATCGGTGCTGACGAGCCGCACGCTGCCGTCGGCGTCGACGACCCGGCCGGCGATCCGCAGGTCACGGTCGAACCAGGTCGACAGGAGCGCGCCGCCGTAGACCTCGACGTTGAGCTGCTCCCAGCCCCCGGTGCGCACGCCGGGGTTCGGCTTCACGCGGAAGCCGGGGGAGTCGGTGTGGGCACCGAGGATCCGGAACGGCGTCGTCGGGACGGCACCGTCGGGCAGGCGCCACGCGATGACGGCGCCGTCGCGGACCACCACGTACGCACCGGGTTCGGTCGGCCAGGCGTCGAGCTCGGACAGCTCGGTGAACCCGGCTGTGACGAGACGGTCACGGGTCGCCGCCGCCGCGTGGAACGCGGTGGGCGACTCGGTGACGAACTGGGCGAACTCGGAGGCGATGGCGTCGACGGTCACCCGCCCATCGTGGCACGCGGTGGAGGCGACCCGACGCAGAACGGGGCGCGTCCGTCGGACGCACCCCGTTCCTCCAGGCCGGTGGACCCGACCGGACGGACCTGCTCAGCCCTTGGCGTGACCGGCCGAGCCGAGGACCTTCGCGGCCTCGACGACGCGAGCCGCCATGGCGGTCTCGGCGACCTTGCCCCAGGCGCGGGGGTCGTACTGCTTCTTGTTGCCGACCTCGCCGTCGATCTTCAGGACACCCTCGTAGTTGCGGAACATCGAGTCCGCGATCGAGCGGGTGAACGCGTACTGCGTGTCCGTGTCGATGTTCATCTTGATGACGCCGTTGCGGACGGCCTCGTGGATCTCGTCGTCGGTCGAGCCGGAGCCGCCGTGGAAGACGAGGTCGAGGGGGTTCTCGCCGGTGCCGTGCTTCGCCGCGACGGACGCCTGGATCTCGCCGAGGAGCTCGGGACGGAGCTTGACGTTGCCCGGCTTGTAGACGCCGTGCACGTTGCCGAAGGTGAGCGCCGCGATCCAGCGGCCCTTGTCGCCGAGGCCGAGCGCGTCGACGACCTTCTCGACGTCGTTCGGGGTCGTGTAGAGCGCGTCGTTCGTGCCCTCGTGCTGGACGCCGTCCTCTTCGCCGCCGACGACGCCGATCTCGACCTCGAGGATCGCGTTGATGTTCCGCGTCTTCTCGATCATGGTCTTCGCGATCTCGATGTTCTCGTCGAGCGGCACGGCCGAACCGTCCCACATGTGCGACTGGAAGATCGGGTTGCGACCCTGCCGGACCTCTTCCTCGCTCGCCGCGATGAGCGGCAGGACGAAGCCGTCGAGGGCGTCCTTCGGGCAGTGGTCGGTGTGCAGCGCGACCGTGATGTCGTAGTTCTTGGCGACCTCGTGGGCGAACTTCGCCATCGCGAGGGCACCCGCTGCGCGGTTCTTGATGGTGTGGCCGGCGAAGTAGTCGGCACCGCCCGTCGTGACCTGGAGGATGCCGTCGGAACCGGCTTCCTGCAGGCCCTGGAGGACCGCGTTGATGGTCTGCGAGGAGGAGACGTTGACCGCGGGGTACGCGAACTTGCCCGCCTTCGCGCGTTCGATCATCTCGGCGTACTGTTCCGGCGTTGCGATGGGCACGTGGATCTCCTTCGACTTCAGTGATGTCCCCGCCGATCGTAGTCAGAAGCTCTGGAGGCGCGGTCCGGGTTACGCGGTCGGCTCACGTCCGGCGTGCACATGCGTGCACGGGCCCGGTGTCCGGACCGTCGGTCGGCCGCCGGTCGGTAGGCTCGGGTCGTGACTCCCACGACTGAGACCGGCTCCCTGTTCCTCCAGCCCGACCGCAACCTCGCGCTCGAGCTCGTGCGTGCGACGGAGGCCGCCGCGATCCGTGCGCAGCCGTGGGTCGGGCGTGGTGAGAAGAACCTCGCCGACGGTGCCGCGGTCGACGCGATGCGCAAGTTCCTCGGCACCGTGAACTTCGACGGTGTCGTCGTCATCGGCGAGGGCGAGAAGGACAACGCCCCGATGCTCTACAACGGCGAGCACGTCGGCAACGGTCACGGCCCGGCATGCGACATCGCGGTCGACCCGATCGACGGCACCTCGCTCACCGCCGCAGGCCGCCAGAACGCCATCTCCGTCATGGCCGTCTCGGACCGTGGCTCGATGTACGACCCTTCCGCTGTCTTCTACATGGACAAGATCGCCGCCGGCCCCGAGGGTCGCGGTGTCCTGGACCTCGAGAAGCCGATCGGTGACAACATCCGCGCGCTGGCGAAGGCCAAGGGCAAGGACCTCGAGGACATGGTCGTCGCCGTGCTCGACCGCCCGCGCCACGACGAGCTGATCCGCGCCATCCGCGCGACCGGTGCCGGCACGCGACTGCTGCTCGACGGCGACGTCGCCGGTGGCATCGCCGCCGCGCTGCCCGGCTCGACCATCGACATGTGCGTCGGTGTCGGCGGCACCCCCGAGGGCATCATCACGGCGTGCGCGATCAAGGCGCTCGGCGGCGTGATCCTCGGCAAGCTCCAGCCGAAGGACGACGAGGAGCGCGAGCGCGCCATCGCCGCCGGCCACGACCTGGACAAGGTCCTCGACCAGGACGACCTGGTCACCGGCGACAACACGTTCTTCGTCGCCACCGGCGTCACCGACGGCGTCCTGGTCGACGGTGTCCGTCGTTCGCGCGGCGTCATCCACACCGACTCGCTCGTGCTCCGCTCGCGCTCGAACACGATCCGCCGCATCCAGGCGGACCACCGTGCGGAGAAGTGGTTCTAGGCCGGACGATCGTCCGCCGCTTCGGGGCGTCGCCGGTCTTCCGGCGGCGCCCCGTTGTACGAGCCCTTGCGTAGGCTCGACGCATGACTGCGACAACGGCACGGATCGTCGGACTGGACACCGCGGGCATCCGCACGCTGCACGCGGAGGCGGACGGCACGGCCGACCGGCTGCCGCACGTCGTGCCGGTGGCGCCCGACCTCGGCGTGATCCTGGCGGACGAGGACGGTGCGATCCTCACCGCGCCGGCGCTCGCCGAGATGGGCTGGGCGGACGACGACGTCCTGCGTGCAGCCGTCGCCGCCGCGCAGGAGCAGGCCGGAGGCGACGTGGCGGTGATCCAGCCCGGCACGATCGTCATCCAGGACCCCGACCTCGCCGTGGTGCTCGTGCTCGCACCGCAGGCGTTCCAGGGGATCGAGTTCCGCGGCAGCGCAGTGGTCTTCCCGGTTGCGCCGACGACGTTCATCGTCACCGGCGACCAGGACGAGGACGGGCTCCAGGTCGCGGCCGGTGTCGCCCAGCAGATCCTGGCCGACGACGAGGGCGAGGTCCTGAGCGGACCGCCCATGGTGCTGCGCGGTGACGGGTGGGTGCGGTTCGAGCACCCGTCGCTCGACGGCGAGCTCCGGACGATCCGCGCGCTCTGGACGGCGACCGCCGCGAACCTGCAGCAGGACGCCCTGCAGGAGTCGTTCGACCGGCGGGGCGAGGACGTCCACGTCGGTGCGGTCTCGGTCGCCCGGCTGGCCGAGGACGACCCGGCCTTCTCGTACTCGTCGTGGACGGAGGACGTCGAGACCGTCGTCGCCGCGGTCGACACGATCGTGCTCGTGACCCTCGACGGGCAGACGCAGCCCGTGCCGTTCGGTCGGCTGCGGGAGCTGGCCTCCGGGTTGATCGAGGAACTCGAGGTCCGCCCGACGCGCTACCGGCTCCGCGGTTTCCCGGATCTCGAGTCGGTCCGCGCGGCCCTCTGACGGGTCGACCCCGGTCGGTGGCACTCGTCCCCGTCGCTGCCCCCTGATATGGTCACACTCGCGCGCTTGTGGACAACGGCGCGAGAGATCGGACCTGGGGAGGAATGATGGGGCGGCCGTCGGGGTGGGACGTTGTCGATCAGGGTGATGATCCGGTCAAGGGTGATCCGTCGACGTTGCGGATGATGGCGCGGGAGTACCAGCGCATCTCCGACGCGGCCGATGACGCCTCGACGCGGCTGAAGTCGGTGAAGGGCTCCGGGTGGCTGACCGACTGGGAGGGTGAAGCCGCGGATGTGTTCGTCGACGCGATCGAGGACACCCCGTCGGACCTGACCAAGCTCGTCGATTCGTACGAACTCGCCGCGACGGCGTTGTCGGGGTGGGCGGACTCGGTCGATGACACCCAGTACCGGGCTGATGGTGCGTTGGCGGATGCGAAGGACGCCACCGGTGACCTCGCCGCGGCGCAGGACCGGTTGGCGGATGCGCAGTCGACGTTGTCGCACTACGAGTCCGCGTCGAAGGACCTGTCGAAGGTTGCGGACGAGTACCCGGCAGGTTCCGACGTGCCGGACGGGGTGGATGTTCCCTCGCCGGCGCAGTTGCGGGCAGCGTCCGACAACGCTTCCGTCGCGCAGGGGTCGGTGTCGTCGGCGCAGGGGGACATCTCGGCGGCGCAGTCGCGGATCGATGCGGCGAAGCGGCTCGTGGCGGATGCGAAGGGTGATTGGCAGGACGCGGAGCAGCGGACTGCGACGAAGATCGGTGACGCTGCGGACGCGGGCCTCGGGAAGCAGTCCACGTGGGACAAGATCTTCGGGTCCGAGGCGTGGGAGACCATCGTGTCGGTGGCGAAGGTCGTCGTCGCGGTGGGTGGGATCATCGCGATGATCATCCCGGGGCCGTGGACGTTGGTCATCGCGGCGATCGCGCTCGTGGTGTTGGCGGACACGTTGTACAAGATGAGCAAGGGCGAAGCCGACGGGTGGGACCTCGCGTTCTCCCTGCTCGACTGCGTCCCCGGTGCTGGTGCCCTGGGACGAACCGCGGCGATCGCGCGGGTAGCTGGCAAGCTCGCAAGCGCTCCGAAGGTGGTCGCCGCCTCGACGAAGGCTGTCGAGACAGGCACGAAGATCAGGAGAACGCTGCGGGACGTCTCCCCAGAACTAGCCGCGCGTGTGCGCGCCAACCCAGCCGTCCGGAGCAGAGTTCGCCTGCGGAAAGACACCAAGTTGGCGATCATCCGGGACGCAGAGCGGACCCCCGACGGTGACATCCTTTCCGGTACCGGTACCGGTACCGTCATCCCGATCAAACGGACGCCGGAGGGGCACCCTGTGCTGCATGATCCGAAGACGGGTCGTCCGTCTGACACCGGCATGACTGTGCCGGAGGTCGGAGCGGTGCATTACGGGCACCGCCCTGGCCACGAGTGGAGCGAGACCCGCATTCATGCCACGGAGAACGGGTGGAGTCGACGGCGCGTCATCGAACACGAGAACGATCCGAAGAAGTTCCGACTCGAGGATCCTGACGAGAACATGTCACATGCGCACGAGGCCGGACGCGGAAGCGCTGGATAGAATCAACCGATGAGCACTGCAACCGACAGTTCTGCTTTCTGGGACGCGATCACGGCCGACGATCCGAGGGCGATCGCGAGGACAGCAGCTGAAGGTTTCGAAGCGTCGGCAGCGTCACGAGTGAACCCGGATGCCATCACGCCGCTCCACTTCGCCGCTCAGAACGGTGCGGTGCAAGCGATGCGAGCGCTCTTGGACCTCGGGGTGGAGGTAGACGCGCGGGATCGATGGGGGTCGACGGCTCTGCAACTCGCAGTAGCCAACTCGGGTGACGGCGGAATCGATCCGGTGACCCTCTTGCTCGCTGCCGGAGCCGATCCCTGCTCCGTCAACGACCTTGGCGCGACCCCGCTGAGCTACGCTCGAATCCTTGCGGACGCGCCCGCCGGTCTCATCACCGCGCTGCACCGAGTTCGGGCGGTCGATGAGGACGAGGGGGATGGATCAGTCGTGTTTGAGGCCGCTGCGCGCGGGTCACTCGCCGATATTCAAGCGGCGGTTCGAGCCGATCCGGCCGTGCTCAACTCGACGGTAGATGGGGAGACCCCGCTTCGTCTCCTCGTCCGACGTGCTCTTCCTGTGCGACCAAATCGACCCAACCCGCACCCGCTCGCTGTGGGCGACGCGGTGTCGGGTGCAAATGCGATGTTGAGTGCCGGAGCCAAAGCCCGCAAGGTTGGTGCAGACGGCTTCACCGCTCAAGGGTTCGCGCGAGCATTCCTGGCGCCGAAGCCCCTGATCAAGACCCTTGACGCAGCGGCCAAGAAGGAGCGTGCATGACCCTGCCACGTGTTGTGCAAGACGTAGGATGGATTGCCTCGTTCCTCGGAGCCGACGTCGGTGCTGCGCAGCAGGTCGGCGAGGTCGATGGGATCGACCTTCTGGCGATCTCCGGCCCCAAGGAACCGTTCGTCGTGGTGATGTCCGCGGGATTGGCTGAGCGTCCGATCGCAAGCATGTTTCCCCAAGAACTCCTCGTGACAGTGCAAGCTGACCACTGGGAAGGCGCGCTCATTCTGCTGCAGACCGCGTTGGAAGTCGCCCTTGAACGCGGGCGCGGGTTCAGCTACGGCGATCTGGTCGGGAACAGCGAACCGCTTCTCATCGGAACGCGCATCTCGGGCTTGATCGCCGATGTCAACCCGTGGCTCCCGGCAGAGTCAGCGACGCGTCGTGATGGCCGTGAAGTGCAGACCACGTTCGTCTCGATGCTCCCGCTGACTGACGAAGAGCTCGAGACGCTCACGCGCACACCAGAGACTGAGCGCGATTCGGAGCTCGGGAAACTCGATGATCGGGATCTCTTGAACCTCAAGCGCTGATGAACTTCGGGAAGCCGGAGCGGCCGAGGTTTGGACAGTGCGCTGAGGTACGAACTGGTCGAAAGCGAAGCCAGCCGGGTCTCACGACCTGCCGAAGCTCACCGGAGGGCCACAGTGAGGGAACGTAGGCTCACAACCGTCGAGGAACGGCAAATCGAAGCGCGTTTGATCGCGGTTGAGGGATTCCAGTATCCCGAACGATTCCAACGTGTCCTTGCACAGGACCCGCTTCCCGAAATCGATCCCTTCATGTGGACGTCTGAGTACGAGAACCAGGCAACGGACTGGGTTGACATCGTTGGGAAGCAGTATCCGACCCGTTCCCTCGTACCCTTCGCAAAGCACCAGGACACAGACGATGTGTTCTGCTTTGACGGTGGCGACCATTCGGGCAACCCTCCCGTGCTGATCATCCACACGTTCGCTTCGCCCGGGACGGAGTACCGGGGGCAGTGGACATCCTTCGACGTCTGGTGGGAAGAGATGGAGGAGCATCGAGCAGCGTGGGTCGCGGAGCGGGAAGAGGACTGAGGCATGCCTCGTAGGGACACGTCGATCAGCAAGGCGATGTCGCACGCGCTGCGGCACGAACCGCGTGCGTACGGGCTGGAGCTCGACGCCGACGGGAGCGTCCCGCTTGTAGACCTCGTGGACGCCTTGCAGCGGGCGGGCGTGGCAGCGTCCGAGGACGATGTTCACCGTGTGGTGGTCGAATCCGACAAGCAGCGCTTCGCCGTCGAAGGCGCCCGGATCCGTGCCCAGTACGGGCACTCGATCGACGAGCGCATCGTGAAGCAATTGATCGTGCCGCAGCCGGTGCTCTGGCACGCAACTTCCCCCGCTGCGGTTGAGTCGATCCTGCGCGACGGGCTCTTGCCGATGGGTCGCCAGTACGCGCATCTGACGACCGATCGCGAGCTGGCTCTGCAGGCTGGGCGGCGCAAGTCCACCGCTCCCGTCATGTTGCGAATCGATGCAGCTCGCGCCCACCTGGAGGGCGTGGAGTTCTCGGAGGGGCACGACCGGGTGACCCTGGCCTTGTTCGTTCCCGCTCAGTACATCTCGGCGGAAACCTCCCGATCCTGATGCCGCTGTTCCGACGGAATGCTGGGCTGCGCCAGCGGGCGAGCGAGTTCAACGGTCGCTACTGGCGGAGTGCCATGCAAGTCACCTCAACCAACTGGGAGGGGCGCAGGGCAGCGGTGCACCGAGCAACGGATGCGGAGAAGCGACTGAGGGCGTTGCGCGGCGAATGGCACATGGGCCTCAAGCATCTGGTCGTGCAGTACTCCGCAGGTGTCAGCGTCGATGAGATCGGCGATGTAGCCGAGTCCGTCGCGGCCTCGTACCGTGCTTGGGTCACCTCCGCTCTCTCCGATGCCGGTCCTTCGCCCCGCCTCAGCGACGGGAACGAGTACTACATCAGCATCTTGCAACTTCTCGGGATCACGACGGGCTGTGGTCGGGACGACAGCGCGCGGACGATACTCGAGTCCGTGATCAGGCAGGGCGCGGATCCGTTGTTCTCGGCTCTTGCTTCTGCACACCGGCTGGCCCTCCCCAGCGGATCCCCTGCGGCTTCGACGCCCAGGGTTGCGCGGCCTCTGCTGGCGGTTCTTCAACGGCCCGAAGAAGCGGACCGCACGATCCAGACCTATCTGACGGACTGGCCAACGCGTATGAAGTCGATGAGCTGGATGGGGTCCCTGGAACGGGTCAGACCCGGTGACTCGTACGGTCAAGGTTTCATCGGGTACTGGGCGATGGAACTGCCTGCGGTGGCCAGTGCCATCGATGCGCACCTCGACGACGTTGTGTCGCCCTTCCTCC
This sequence comes from Curtobacterium sp. MCLR17_034, assembly GCF_003234485.1. Classification (NCBI taxonomy): domain Bacteria; kingdom Bacillati; phylum Actinomycetota; class Actinomycetes; order Micrococcales; family Microbacteriaceae; genus Curtobacterium; species Curtobacterium sp. MCLR17_034. Next base: position 97,498 of record NZ_QKTH01000010.1, on the reverse strand, counting down.
CAGCGGATCTCTTGTGAAGTTCGACAGATCTTTGGTCGGGCAGCCCAGGTGAGGCAACGAGACGAACGAGTGTCGACGGGGCAATCGCGTGCACTCCTCCCAGCGAGACTCTCGGTGAAGGCGGTCAACTGGCGGTCGAGCAGCGCCCTGTCGCGGCGAAGGCTCCCGGTCGCGACACGAACGAAGGTGGTTCAAGGTGATCGACGTCGAAGTACTCCGCACAGCGCTCGATCCGTCCTCGATGGACGTTCCGAAGCAGGTCCGGAACGCCTTCGAGAAGGCGGCTCGGGTGAAGTCGTTCGTCACGGTTCCGGGCGGGGCTGCACTGATCTGGGGATCGGTGTTGATCGCGGTCTACGGGGACGCTTCCCGTGTGAGCACGGCGGCACGCGCGCTGCGCGTCCCTGACGAGGGTGTGTCCCACACCCAATGGACGAGGCAGCGTGGTGCCGACGCGGCGGTGGCATTCGCAGCCGCTCGCGACTCCCGCCCACCATCGGTTGCGGCACGGACTGCCGGATGGACGGTGAGAGAGCCGTTGATGCAAGGGAAGGCGCTTCGGCACCACATCGACCGGTCTGCCGAGGAACGGGAGATGGACGAGTTCATGCCGGTTTCGGGGCATCTCGCCGCGTTCGCATCGGACATGGTGATCCTGGGGACCATGTGGCTGTTCGGCGGGTCTGACGCGTGGCCGATCGGGCGGATCGCAGCGGAGTGGGACCGCAACGCCGAGGCAGTCCGCGCGTTCCCCGGCTCCTCCGACGCATGAGCAGTCGCCCCTAGGTTGATTCTGTCGTGGTCAGGAGACCGACGCGTCGTCCTCGTCCGCCCACAGCGGGTCGCTGACGGATCGGGGCAGTGGGGCTCCCGGCGACCCCGGCCACGGCAACCGCGTGACCGGCCAGTTCGAGGCGAAGAGCTCACGCCGCCCGGCATCGAACTCCTGCACCGTCTTGAGCTCGTCGTAGACCAGGGCGTACGCGGCCCGCAGGTTGTCGAAGTAGTCGTCCCACGAGTCGAACAGGGTGAAGGCGACATCGGCGACCAGGTCGATCGACGACCAGGCATCGTCCTCGCTCAGGAGCCCGGCGGCGTACGCACCTCGGACGGCGGTGACCGCGTTCTTGACGTCCATCGACCAGAGCAGCTTCGGCGGGCGGTCCGCTCGGCGTTCGAGCAGGCTCGAGCCTGCCCACGGGTCGGTGCCGAGCAGTGAGGACAGCCGGGTGAGCCGGGTCTCACCCTCGGCGGATCGGCTCAACGCGAGGAACTGCCACGACACGCTCTTCGGACCGAGCAGGTCGACGGCGAAGGCCTGTGCGTCCCGCCCGCTGGCGATCTTGTAGGTCTCGTCGAGTTCGCGGCGCAGGAACGTCAGCGGGGGCAGGGGGATCGTCACGAAGGGCGACGGCGTGGTGTCCTGCAGGTACTCGCCGCCGAGCTCCACCCGCGAACCGTACGGGGCGAGCGACGCTGGCCACCATCCTTCGTGGAAGTCGCCGAACGAGGCGAGGGCCAGCTGCTGCAGTCGGTGGACGGGCAGCTCGCGGGCACCGGTGCGCTCCCGGTACCGCCGCTGTTCCCGCACCGGCAGCCCGATGTCACGGAGCGAGGTGATGAAGGTCAGCACGAACCACACGACGACGGCGATCAGGAAGCAGCGCCACACCGCCTGGATGCCGTACCCGAAGTGCGCCCGGACGTCGTACGGACCGGCTGTGGCGGCGACGAGGGCGACGAAGAATGCCACGATCGCGATCGCCATGGTGATCCACGCTGCGGCGCGGTCCCGTCGTCGCCCGGTCTGCTTCCGCGCCTTGGCGACCATCGCCCGGTGCCGCCAGCGTGGACGGACCGGGAACTCGCGGTCGCCGGGATGGTTCTGCAGTGCTTCCCCCATGACGATCGATCGTAGCGAGCGGCTCAGTCCTCGTCGACGGCGCCGACGAGCTCCGGCGCCGTGAGCAGCCGCGGCTCGTCCTCGATCGACGACGGGTCGGCGATGACCTTCGACTCGTCGAGCAGCGACAGCCGACGGGCGCTCGGCAGCACCTGGCGCTCGAGGGACCCGACGAACCGGTTGTAGTCGACGACGGAGCCCCGGATCGAGCGGCCGAGCTTGTCGACGTGCCCGGCCATCGTGGACAGCCGGCCGTAGAGCTCGCGGGAGACCTTGAAGAGCTCGTGGGCCTCTTGCGAGACGACGTCCTGCTGCCACGAGAACGCCACGGTCTTGAGCACGGACCACAGGGTCACGGGTGAAGCGAGCGCGATGCGCTTGCGGAAGGCGTGGTCGAGCAGGCCGGGATCGGCGGCGAGGGCGCTCGAGATGAGGGACTCGGACGGGATGAAGGCGACGGTGAGCTCGGGGGAGGCGTCGTAGCCGGTCCAGTACTCCCGTGCGGCGAGGGCGTCGACGTGCGCTCGGAGCGCCTTGACGTGCTGGGCGATGAGCTGGTCGCGTCGGGCTGCCTCGGCGCCGGTGGCGGTCGCCGGGATCTCGGCGGCCTGCAGGTAGGCGCTGAACGGCACCTTGGCGTCGACGGCGATGGTCTTGCCGCCGGGCAGGTGCACGACCATGTCCGGGCGGGCGGAGCCGACGGCGGTGGTGACGGAGGACTGCACGTCGAAGTCGACGCGTTCGAGCAGCCCGGCGGCCTCGACCACGTTGCGCAGCTGCGTCTCGCCCCAGACGCCGCGCGTGCTGTTCGACGACAGGGCGCTGGCCAGGGTGTCGGCAGTGGCGCGCAGGCGCTCTTCCGACTCGGCGGCCGACCGGAGCTGCGCCGACAGCGCGCCGTACTGCTCGCTCCGCGACTGCTCGAGCTCGGCGATCTTCGTGCGCATCACGTCGAGCGTCTGCGCCACGGGGCTGAGCGCGGAGAGCACCTTGGACTCGTTCTGGTTCCGTGCCGCGTCGACGCCGTGCATGCGCTGCACCAGGTGCTCGAGCTCGGCGGAGCGCCGCTCGAGCGAGTCGACCTGGCGGCGGTACTGCGTGTCCTGGGCGTCGAGGTGTTCCTCGGCGTCACGCCGCACTGCCTCGAGCTGGCCGCGGAGTGCCTCGGCCGTCGCGCGGGCCGACGCGGCGTCGACGCCCGCGCGCGAGCGGGCGAGCGACCAGGCGACGACCGCACCGGCGGCGATGCCGATCACGAGACCGATGACCAGGGCGAGGATCTGCATGTCGCGACCCTGGCAGAACCCACCGACACCGCGCCTCCCGGCACTCCGGCGCGCCCCGCAGAACGAGCGTGACCAGCGCCACGGGACCAACGTGACGGACCACGGAATCCATGTCATGACATTAGGGCAAACAGGGTGTACAGTCGTGATCGTCCGCCGATGAAGCCGCACGGAAGGTCCACCGCGTCGCATGACGAACCAAGCTCCCCACGCCTACGACGTGATCACGATGGGACGCGTCAGCGTCGACATCTACCCGCAGCAGACCGGCCCGCTCGAGGACGTCTCGACCTTCTCGAAGTCCGTCGGCGGCAGCGCCACGAACGTCGCCATCGCCGCTGCTCGACACGGCGCGGACGCCGCGGTCATCACCCGGACGGGCAACGACCCCTTCGGCCGGTACATCGCCCGCACGCTGCCCGAGTACGGGGTCGCGAACGCCTTCGTCGAGACGGTGGAGGGGCTGAACACCCCCGTCGCCTTCTGCGAGATCTTCCCGCCGGACGACTTCCCGCTCTACTTCTACCGGGCCCCGAAGGCGCCCGACCTGATGATCACGGCGAAGTCCCTGCCGCTGCACGAGATCGAGCGCGCGAAGATCTTCTGGACCACGGTGACCGGCCTCAGCGAGGAGCCGAGCCGACAGGCGCACCACGTGGCGTACGAAGCCCGGTCCGCCGCGCAGAACAGCACGAAGACCCACACCGTCTTGGACCTGGACTACCGGTCGATGTTCTGGTCGAGCCCCGAGGCCGCGATGCGCGAGGTCGCGATCGCCCTCGAGCACGCCACCGTCGCCGTCGGCAACCGCGAGGAGTGCGAGGTCGCGGTCGGTGAGACCGACCCGGTCCGCGCCGCCGACGCCCTGCTCGACCGCGGTGTCGAGATCGCGATCGTCAAGCAGGGGCCGAAGGGCGTGCTGGCGAAGACCCGCGACGAGTTCGTCGAGTTCCGTCCGCACCACATCGACGTCGTGAACGGGCTCGGCTCGGGCGACGGCTTCGGCGGCGCGCTGACCCACGGGCTGCTGCAGGGCTGGAGCCTCGAGCGGATCCTGGCGTTCTGCAACGCCGCCGGCGCGATCGTCGCGACGCGGTTCGAGTGCTCGACGGCGATGCCGACGAGCGACGAGATCGAGCAGTTCCTGACCGACAACCCCACCGAGGGCACGACGCACACGGGTGCGACGCACACGGGTGAGACGCACACCGAGGAGAAGACCCATGCCTGAGCTCAGCCCCGCTGACTTCCAGCGCCTCCGCGACATCCGTGCCGGCCAGCCGGACCTGGTGCGTGCCACGCTCGACGCCCGCCGCAAGCGCTCCCTGCTCGCCGACGACGGCAAGCTCTTCATCGTCGCCGCCGACCACCCCGCACGCGGTGCGCTGGCGGTGCGCGACGACGAGTCCGCGATGGCGGACCGCTACGACCTGCTCGAGCGGCTCGTCACGGCCCTCGGCCGGCCGGGGGTCGACGGCGTGCTCGGCACCCCCGACATCCTCGAGGACCTCGCGCTGCTCGGCGCCCTCGACGGCAAGGTCGTCGTCGGGTCGATGAACCGCGGTGGACTCCGCGGCGCGACGTTCGAGATGGACGACCGGTACACGGCGTACTCGGCGCAGGCCATCAAGGACTCCGGGCTCGACTTCGCCAAGCTGCTGGTGCGCATCGCCCTGGAGGACTCGGGCACCGCGCCGACGCTCGAGGCCACGGCCCGCGCCGTCAGCGAGGCCGCGGCGCTCCAGCTGCCGATCATGCTCGAGCCGTTCATGTCCGAGTGGCGGGACGGCCGGGTCGTCAACGACCTGTCGGCCGACGCCGTGATCACCTCGATGGCGATCGCTGCGGGACTCGGCGAATCCAGCGCCTACAGCTGGCTCAAGATCCCCGTCGTCGACGACATGGAGCGCGTGATGGCCGCGACGACGCTGCCGACGCTGCTGCTCGGCGGCGACCCGGCTTCGCGCCCGCTGGAGACGTACGCCAAGTGGGCTGACGCCCTGGCCCTGCCCGGCGTCCGCGGCCTGGTCGTCGGACGCACCCTGCTCTACCCCTCGGACGGCGACGTCGCCGCCGCCGTGGACGTGGCCGCCGGTCTCGTCCACAGCCAGGAGGCCCGGGGCGGGTTCTCCACAGATGCCCACGACCCAGCCGCTCGGCTCGCGGGCGCCACCACCATGGACTCGTCCATCTCGGAAGGAAGCAACGCATGACGCTCACCGACACGACCACCACCACCGTCGGGCACTGGATCGACGGCAAGCGCGTCGAATCCGCGTCGGGCAACACCGCCCCCGTGTACGACCCGGCGCTCGGCGTCGCGACCAAGCAGGTCGCGCTGGCCGACGAGTCCGAGATCCAGGCGGCCATCGGCAGCGCCAAGGCGGCGTTCCCCGGCTGGAGCAACCTGTCGTTGGCCAAGCGCCAGGCGATCCTGTTCTCGTTCCGCGAGATCCTGAACCGCGACAAGGCCGAGCTGGCCGAGATCATCACAAGCGAGCACGGCAAGGTCCTCGACGACGCCATGGGCGAGATCGCCCGCGGGCAAGAGGTCGTGGAGCTCGCCACCAACATCCCGAGCCTGATGAAGGGCGAGTTCTCCGACCAGGTCTCGACCGGCATCGACGTCTACTCGATCCGCCAGCCGCTCGGCGTCGTGGGCATCATCAGCCCCTTCAACTTCCCGGCGATGGTGCCGCTCTGGTTCCTGCCGATCGCGATCGCCGCGGGCAACACCGTCGTGCTGAAGCCGAGCGAGAAGGACCCGTCGGCCGCCATCTGGCTCGCCGAGAAGTTCAAGGAGGCCGGGCTGCCCGACGGCGTCTTCAACGTGCTCAACGGCGACAAGCTGTCCGTCGACGGCCTGCTCACCAGCGACGACGTCGAGTCGATCTCGTTCGTCGGCTCCACGCCCATCGCGCAGTACGTCTACGAGACCGGTACCAAGCACGGCAAGCGCGTGCAGGCCCTCGGTGGCGCGAAGAACCACATGCTCGTCCTGCCGGACGCCGACCTCGACCTGGTCGCCGACAACGCGATCAACGCCGGCTTCGGTTCGGCCGGTGAACGCTGCATGGCGATCTCGGTCGTCGTCGCCGTCGAGCCGGTGGCCGACGAGCTCATCCAGAAGATCAAGGACCGCGCGGCGACCCTGCGCATCGGCGACGGTCGTCGCGGGTGCGACATGGGCCCGCTCGTCACGAAGCAGCACCGTGACAAGGTCGCCTCGTACATCGAGGTCGCAGAGCAGGACGGTGCGGTGGTTGTGGTGGACGGCCGCACCGTCCGACCCGACGGCGACGAGAACGGCTTCTGGCTGGGCCCGACGCTGATCGACCAGGTGCCCACCACCAGCCGCGTCTACACCGAGGAGATCTTCGGTCCGGTGCTGAGCGTCGTGCGGGTCGCCACCTACGAAGAGGGCCTCGAGCTCATCAACTCCGGCGCGTACGGCAACGGCACCGCCATCTTCACGAACGACGGTGGCGCCGCTCGACGGTTCCAGCGCGACGTGCAGGTCGGCATGATCGGCATCAACGTCCCGATCCCGGTGCCCGTCGCCTACTACTCGTTCGGTGGCTGGAAGAACTCGCTGTTCGGTGACCACAAGGCGTACGGGGCCGACGGCGTGAGCTTCTTCACCCGCCAGAAGGCGATCACGAGCCGCTGGCTCGACCCGTCGCACGGCGGCATCAACCTCGGCTTCCCGTCGAACAACTGACCCGCGGCATGGCGAACGAACAGCACCAGCACGACCAGTGGTTCATCCCGGCGGGCTCCCGGCCCGAGGCGGGCTGGACCGACGTGGTCGACGGTCGCATCGAGGGGTGGGCGCACACCGGACTCCGGACCGGCGCGCTGACCGACGGGGACGAGCTGCGCCTCCCGGCCGACGCCGTGGAGCGCATCGTCGTGCCGCTCGCGGGGTCGTTCCACGTGACCCACTCGAGCGCTGCCGGCGACGGCGAGCAGACCCTGCAGGGGCGGGGGAGCGTCTTCGACGGCCCCACCGACGTCCTGTACCTGGGATCGGGCTCCACGGCCACCATCACCGGCAGCGGCCGGTTCGCCGTCGCGGAAGCCCCCACCGACACCGTCAAGCCGACCACCTACGTGGCCCGGCCGGACGTGCCCGTGGAACTCCGCGGCGCCGGGCAGTCGAGCCGCCAGGTGCACAACTTCGGCACCCCGGCCGCGCTCGACGCTGTCAAGTTCATCGTGTGCGAAGTGATCACGCCGGCCGGCAACTGGTCGTCGTACCCGCCCCACAAGCACGACACGAACGTGCCCGGTTCTGAGTCGAACCTCGAGGAGATCTACTACTACGAGGCGGCGGTGTCCCGTGGGCTCGAGTCGATCGCGCCCGAGGCCGCCGACCCGTTCGCCCTGCACCGCACGTACGCCTCGGACGACCGCGCCATCGACGAGTTCCGGCAGGTCCGGACCGGCGACGTCGCCCTGGTGCCGTACGGCTGGCACGGTCCGGCGGTCGCCGCTCCGGGCTACGACATGTACTACCTGAACGTGATGGCCGGGCCCGACCCGGAGCGCGTCTGGAACATCACCGACGACCCCGCCCACGGGTGGGTCCGGCAGGCGTGGGCATCGGAATCGATCGACCCACGACTGCCCTACGAAAGGAAGCAGGCGTGACCACCACCACGCGGAAGATGACGGTCGGCCAGGCACTCGTCGAGTTCCTGGCCAACCAGTGGACCGTCGACGGCGACGTCCGCGAACGCACCATCCCGGGGATCTTCGGCATCTTCGGGCACGGCAACGTCGCCGGGGTCGGTCAGGCCATCAAGCAGCTCCACGTCGAGCAGCCCGGGTTGCTGCCGTACCACCAGGCCCGCAACGAGCAGGCGATGGTGCACGAGGCCGTCGGCTTCGCCCGCATGCACCGCCGCCGTGCGACCTACGCATCCACCGCGTCGGTCGGCCCAGGTGCCGCCAACATGCTGACCGCCGCGGCGCTCGCCACCACGAACCGGCTGCCGGCACTGCTGCTGCCGTCGGACACCTTCGCCACGCGCACCACCGACCCGGTGCTCCAGCAGATCGAGCTGCCGCACGACACGTCGTTGCAGGTCACCGACGCCTTCCGTCCGCTCTCGCGCTACTTCGACCGGGTGGAGCGTCCGGAGCAGCTGTTCTCGATCGCCCTCGCCGCGATGCGGGTGCTGACCGACCCGGCCGAGACCGGTGCGGTGACGATCGCCCTGCCCGAGGACGTCCAGGCCGAGGAGTTCGACGTGCCCGTCGCGTTCCTGCAGCCGCGCGAGTGGCACATCCGCCGTCCGTTGCCCGAGCGCGGCCCGCTCGAGCGTGCCGTGGCCGCGATCCGTGCCGGCCGGCGTCCGGTCATCGTGGCCGGCGGCGGGGTGCTGTACTCCGACGCCGCCGACGAGCTCCGCGCCTTCGTCGAGGCCACCGGCATCCCGGTCGGCACGTCGCAGGCCGGCGGCGGATCCCTGGTCTGGGACCACCCGCAGTACCTCGGCGGCATCGGCGCGACCGGCACCGCGGCCGCCAACGCGATCGCCGCACAGGCCGACGTCGTCATCGGGATCGGCACCCGCTACAGCGACTTCACCACGGCGTCGCGGACGGCGTTCCAGAACCCCGACGTCACGTTCGTCAACGTCAACGTGGCCGCGTTCGACGCCTACAAGCACGGTTCGCAGCTGCCGCTGATCGCGGACGCCCGGGAGGCCCTGGTCGCCCTGACCGAGTCGCTCACGTCGGACACGGCGTACGTCGTCGAGCCCGGCTACGCGTCCGAGATCGCCTCGCTGAAGGCGGCGTGGGACGCTGCCGTCGACGGCGCGTTCGCGCCGTCCGGCGCGGACCTGCCCGGCCAGCCCGAGATCATCGGCGCCGTGCAGTCGGTCTCCGACCCGCGCGACGTCGTGATCCAGGCAGCGGGCTCGCTGCCTGGCGACCTGCACAAGCTCTGGCGGGTGCGCGACGAGCTCGGGTACCACGTCGAGTACGCGTTCTCGTGCATGGGCTACGAGATCGCCGGTGGCATCGGTGTCCGCCGCGGAGCTCCGGACCGCGACGCGATCGTGATGGTCGGCGACGGCAGCTACCTCATGCTGCACACGGAGCTCGTCACCGCCGTGGCCGAGGGCATCAAGATCATCGTCGTGCTCATCCAGAACCACGGGTACGCGTCGATCGGGCACCTGTCCGAGACCGTCGGCTCCGAGCGCTTCGGCACGAAGTACCGGTACCTCGACGAGACCGAGTCGTTCGAGAACGGCGAGCCCCTGCCCGTCGACCTCGCCGCCAACGCCCGCTCCTACGGCGTCGACGTCATCGAGGTGCAGCCCGGCCCGGACAGCATCGAGGACCTGAAGGCCGCACTGCGTCAGGCGAAGGCGAACGACCACACCACCCTGGTGCACATCAACTCCGACCCGCTGGTCTACGCCCCCGAGGGCGACGGCTGGTGGGACGTGCCGGTCGCGCAGACCTCCACCCTCCCCAGCACCCAGGCCGCCCGCGCCGAGTACGAGCAGCAGGTCGCCACGCAGCGTCCGCTGCTCGGCTGAACCGTTCACGAGACAGAAAGCGACAGCGACGTCATGACCGACACCGCCACCCCCATCGGCAGCCCCGCCACCGACGCGGCGCCCGCCTCGATCCGCATCGGCACCGCCCCGGACTCGTGGGGCGTCTGGTTCCCGGACGACCCGAAGCAGGTGCCGTGGCAGCGCTTCCTCGACGAGGCGTCCGCCGCCGGGTACGAGTGGATCGAGCTCGGCCCGTACGGGTACCTGCCGACCGACCCGTCGCAGCTGTCCGACGAGCTCGAGTCCCGCGGGCTCAAGCTGTCGGCGGGCACGGTCTTCACCGGGTTCCACAAGGGCGAGGACCAGTTCCAGCGTGCGTGGGACCAGGCCGTCGCGGTCGCCGGTCTGGCGGCGAAGCTCGGCGCCGAGCACCTGGTGACGATCCCGGACCTGTGGCGCTCGGACGCCACCGAAGAGGTGCTCGAGGCGCGCACGCTCACCGACGAGCAGTGGGAGCGCCTGGGCAAGGGACACGACCAGCTCGGCAAGGCGCTGCTCGAGGAGTACGGCGTCCATCAGCAGTTCCACACCCACGCGGACAGCCACGTCGGTACCTACAAAGAGACCGTGCGGTTCCTCGAGGTCACGAACCCCGAGTACACGAACCTCTGCCTCGACACCGGCCACTTCGCGTACTACGGCGGCGACAACCTCAAGCTCATCGCCGCCCACCCGGAGCGCATCGGCTACCTGCACCTCAAGCAGGTCGACACTGACCTGCTGTTCGACGTGCTCAAGAACGACGTGCCGTTCGCGACCGCCGTGTCGCAGGGCATCATGACCGAGCCGCCGCACGGCACCCCGGAGCTCGCCCCGATCATCGAGGCCGTCGCCGCGATCAACCCGGACGTCTTCGGCATCGTCGAGCAGGACATGTACGGCTGCTCCGTCGACGCCCCCGGCCCGATCGCCGAGCGCACCTTCCAGCACATCTTCGGCTCGACCTCGGCCGCCCGCGCCTCCTGACGCGCCGTCCACGCAGCGTCAACAACCACCAGGAGAACACCACCATGACCACCACGCAGAACCTCCGCGTCGCCGTCGTCGGCGCCGGCATGATGGGCGCCGACCACGTCCGCCGCATCACCGCCAAGATCTCGAACGCCGACGTCGTCGCCGTCGTCGAGCCCGACCAGGCCCGTGCCGCTGCGGCAGCCGCCCTGGCGCCCGGCGCGATCACCGCCGCGTCCTTCGACGAGGCGCTCGAGCAGACCGAGATCGACGCCGTCATCATCGCGACGCCCGGTTTCCTGCACGAGCCGATCCTGGTGACCGCGCTCGAGCGCGGACTCACAGTCCTGTGCGAGAAGCCGCTGACGACCAGCGCCGAGGACTCGCTGCGCATCGTCGAGCTCGAGCAGCAGCACGCCGCCCGGCCCGTCATCCAGGTCGGTTTCATGCGCCGGTTCGACGCCGGGTACCAGGAGCTCAAGGCCCTGCGCGAGTCGGGGGCGAACGGCGCCCTGCTCGCCCTGCACCACGCGCACCGCAACCCGACGACGCCGCCGAACTTCAGCGAGTCGATGCTCATCCACGACTCGGTGATCCACGAGATCGACATCATCCCGTTCCTCACCGGCGAAGCGATCACGAGCGTCGAGGTGAAGAAGCCGCGCAAGAACTCCCTGGCGCCGGCCGACCTGCCCGAGCCGCAGTTCGTCCTGTTCACCACGGAGTCCGGCACCATGGCGATCGTCGAGATCAACGTCAACGCCCAGTTCGGCTACCAGGTCACCACCGACGCCGTGTTCGAGTCCGGCGTCGCCTACATCGGCCGCGACACCTCGCTCTCGCTTGCCGCAGCCGGGGCGACCTCGCAGGGCGTCACGCCGTCGTTCAAGGAGCGGTTCGCCGCCGCCTACGACGAAGAGGTCCAGCGCTGGGTCGACGCGGCCCGGACCGGCGGCATCGACGGGCCGAGTGCCTGGGACGGCTACACCGCCTCCGTCGTCGCCGAGGTCGCGGTCCGCGCCCAGCAGTCCGGCGCGCACGAAGTGGTCGAGTACGCGGTCACGAAGCCGTCGTTCTACGACGAGACGAGCGACGCGACGAGCGACGCGACCGCCGCGCTCGCCGGGGCCTGATCGATGCCGAAGATCGCGCTCGACCCGACCCCGTTCCACCACGACCTGTCGCTGCTCGAGTTCCCGCGCAAGGTGGCGGAGCTCGGCTACGAGTACCTGCAGCTCACGCCGCACAAGGACTTCATCCCCTTCTACCGACACCCCAAGGCCGACGACGACCTGGTCGACGCGTTCGCCGCGGCCTGCCGTGACGCCGGGGTCCAGGTGGCGAGCGTGCTGCCGGTGCTGCGCTGGTCGGGTCCGGACGAGGACGCCCGACAAGCTGCGGTGCGGAAGTGGAAGCGGGTCATCGAGATCACGAAGCGCCTCGGCGTGGACACCATCAACACGGAGTTCTCCGGCCGCCCCGAGCGCGCCGAAGAATCGGAGGACCAGTTCTACCGGTCGATGGAGGAACTGCTGCCGATCATCGAGGACGCCGGCATCCGTGTGCTCATCGACCCGCACCCCGACGACTTCGTCGAGGACGGGCTCGAGGCGCTCCGGGTGATCCGCGGACTGAACTCGAAGCACGTCGGCTTCGTCTACGTCGCCTGCCACACGTTCCACTACGGCGGCAACATGGACGAGATCATCGACGCGGCCGGTGACTCGCTGCAGCTGGTCCACGTCGCCGACGCGTACGACCACCGTCGCTCGCACGGCCTGCGCTACATCACGAACCCGCCCGGCAACCCGGTCCGCGTGCACCAGCACCTGCCGGTCGGCCAGGCGGACGTCGACTTCGACGCCTTCTGGGCGGCACTCGACCGGGTCGGTTTCTCGGCGCGCGAGGACACCGTCGCGGTCTCGAGCGTCTTCGCCGAGGACGAGAACGCCGACGCGGTGTCGCGGTTCCAGCTCGACACGATCACGAAGGGACTCCACCGATGACCACCACCCTCGAGACGCAGGCGTCCACCGACCCCGACTCCCGTCCCGTCACCCTGCAGGCCGCGGAGCAGACCCCGACCGCCCTGTGGAACGACTCCGCCGATCCGCGCGAACTGTCGACCGCCATCCACGAGTACGGTGCCGTCGGTGCGACCTGCAACCCGGTGATCGCGTACACCTGCATCCAGCAGGACCCGGAGACTTGGGTCCCGCGCATCCGCGAGATCGCCGAGGAGCACCCGACGGCGGGGGAGTCCTGGATCGGCTGGAAGGCCGTCGAGGAGCTCTCCATCGCCGCCGCGGCGCAGCTGCTGCCCGCGTTCGAGGCGTCCGGCGGCCGGAACGGTCGACTGTCCATGCAGACCGACCCCCGGTTCCACCGCGATGCCGACGCGCTCGTCGAGCAGGCCGTCCGGTTCTCGCAGCTCGCGCCGAACATCATCGTGAAGATCCCCGCCACCAAGGTCGGTATCGCCGCGATCGAGGAAGCCGCCTACCGCGGGGTCTCCATCAACGCGACGGTGTCGTTCACCGTGCCGCAGGTCGTCGCCGTGGGCGAGGCCATCGAGCGCGCCCTCGACCGCCGTGCTGCCGAGGGCCTGCCGGAGCAGGAGTTCGGTCATGTCGTCACCCTGATGGCCGGCCGCTTCGACGACTGGCTGAAGACCGTCGTCAAGCGCGACCACGTGATGGTGGACCCGGGCATCCTCGAGTGGGCCGGTGTCGCCGCGGTGAAGAACGCCTACCGCGTCTTCCAGGAGCGTGGGTTCCGGTCGCGCGTGCTGGTCGCCGCGTTCCGCAACGCACTGCAGTGGTCGGAGTTCCAGGGCGGGGACCTGGTGGTGTCGCCGCCGTTCCAGTGGACGAAGGACATCAACGACAACGCGTTCCCGTTCCGTCCGCACGCCATCGACGACGAGGTCCCCGTGCACGTCATCGAGGCGCTCCGGGCCGCGACGCCGGAGTTCGCCCGCGGTTACGACGTGGACGGCATGACGATCGACGAGTTCGACCGCTTCGGTGCGACCGTCACGACGCTGCGGCAGTTCCTGGACGCCGACGCGAAGCTCGACGCCCTGGTCCGCGACATCATCGTCCCCGCGATCTGAGACGCGATCTGAGTCGCGGTCTGATGCGCGGTGCGATCCGCGGTCGCAACCACGGGTCGCGCCCCGCGCGCTGACGCACCAGCCTGGAGGCCCGGTGCCGGTCCCCGAGACCGGCACCGGGCCTCCAGGCGGTTGCGTCATGTGCTGACAAAGTCCGCCGCATCGGCTACGCTCGTTGTCGCGCTCCAATGCGCGCCACCTGAACGAAGGAGTTCTCCATGGACAGCATCGGCGTCGGGCTGATCTCGGTCGGCTGGATGGGGCGGTTGCACTCGCGTGCCTACCGAGCGTTGCCGGACCACTTCCCGGAGCTCGGCGTCCAGCCGCGGCTCGTCGTCGCGGCCGACCCGATCGAGGCGGCACGCGACCAGGCGGTGACGCGGCTCGGGTACGAGCGGGCCGTCGCCGACTACCACGAGGTCCTCGCCGACCCGGCGGTCGACGTCGTGTCGATCTGTTCGCCGAACTTCCTGCACCGCGAGATGGCCGTCGCCGCGGCCGAGGCGGGCAAGCCGTTCTGGATCGAGAAGCCCATGGGCCGGTACGCCAGCGACTCGCGCTCCATCCACCAGGCGGTGCAGCGGGCCGGCGTCATCACGAGCGTCGGCTTCAACTACCGGCACGCCCCGGCGATCGATCGCGCCCGCGAACTCGTCCGCAGCGGGCGGCTCGGACGCATCACGAACGTGCGCGGATCGTTGCTCGCCGACTACTCGTCCGACCCTGCTGCACCGCTGACCTGGCGCTTCGAGCGTGAGCGTGCCGGATCGGGTGTGCTCGGCGACCTGCTGTCGCACGGACTCGACCTGGCGCAGTACGTGGTCGGCCGGATCGCCTCGGTCAGTGCGCTCGCCGAGACGTTCATCGAGTCGCGTCCCCGCCCGGGTGCCGGCATCGTCGACCGCAGTGCGGCGGCCACCGGCGAGCTCGGTGCCGTCGAGAACGAGGACTACGCCGCGCTGCTGTTCCGGTTCGAGGACGGTGCGGTCGGCACGATGGACTCGAGTCGGGTCATGCGCGGGCCGCACGCCGAGTACACGCTCGAGATCTACGGCACCCGCGGTTCGGTCCGGTGGGACTTCCAACGCCTCAACGAGCTCGAGGTGTACCTGGACGGGCAAGAGGTCGACGGGTACGCGACGCACTACGTCGCTCCCGGGGACGGTGACTTCGGTCGCTTCCAGCCCGGCGCCGGGACCGCGATGGGCTACGACGACCTGAAGACGATCGAGGCGGCGCAGTTCATCGCGAGCGTGCAGCGCGGGGAGCAGCTCGCACCCTCGGTCGCCGACGGGCTGGCCGCGGCGTCGATCGTCGAGGCGGCGGAGGCCTCGCTGGTCGACGGCGCGTGGCACGACGTCGCTCGTGTCGACGGGCCGCTGACGTACGGGGCGCCGACGCCGAGGTTCTAGACACGTCGCGGTGCTTGCTTGTTAGTATGTAAGGACAAAGTCCGAGCAACCAGGAGGCACCATGCCGCTCGTCCGTATCGACCTCGCCACCGGCCGCACGCCGGAGGCCGTCCGTGGCATCGCCGACGCCATCCACCAGGCCATCGTCGACGTGTACGGGATCCCGGTGCGGGACCGGTTCCAGGTGATCACTGAGCACCCGGCGCAGCAGATCATCGCCGAGGACGCCGGCCTGGGGTTCGAGCGCACCGAGGGTGTCATCGTCATCCAGGTGTTCACGCAGCGCGGGCGGACCGACGAGGCGAAGGCTGCGCTGTACCGGGCGATCCACGACGCCCTCGCAACGGTCGGTGTCGCGTCCGAGGACGTCTTCATCGGCTACGTCGAGAACGGGCCGCAGGACTGGTCCTTCGGCTTCGGGCGTGCACAGTACGTCACCGGTGAGCTCGGGGTGCCCGCGCTCGGTTGAGGCCGTGCGGCTGCGGGGTGGTCACGACACCCCGCTCAGTTCCGCCGAGTGGTCACGAACTGTCGGTTGCCGGGCGTCCGGGCGACAGTTCGTGACCACTCGGCGCATCGCTGACAGCGTGTCCTGACCTCTCGCCGAGCGACCTACTTGTCGACGAGCGTGACCTCGAACGAGTACCGGTCGGGGCGGTAGCAGTGCACGCCGTACTCGACCGCACGGCCCGAGGCGTCGTACGCGGTGCGGCTCATCGTGAGCACCGGGTCGCCGTCCTCGATCTCGAGCAGGCCGGCCTCTTCGTCGGTGACCGCACGGGCCCCGATCCGCTGCTTCGCCACCCGCATCGTCACGCCGCGGCCGCGCAGCAGCTGGTACAGCCCGTACGCCTGCAGGTCCTCGTCGGTCAGGTCGAGGAACTCCGGCGGCAGGTAGTTCTCGAGGATCGCCATTGGGACGTCCTCGGCGAACCGCACCCGCCGGATGTGCGCGACGGTCGTGCCGGGCTCGATGCTGAGCGCCGCGGCGACCTCGTCGGACGCGGGGACGTCGTTGCGCTGCAGGAGCTTCGTCGCCGGAGCCTGCGCACCCTGCGCCAGGTCGTCGTACAGGCTCGTCAACTCGACCTTGCGGGTCACCGGCCCGTGCACGACCTGGGTCCCGATGCCGCGGCGGCGCACCAGCAGACCCTTGTCGACGAGGTCCTGGATCGCGCGACGGATCGTCGGCCGCGACAGGCCGAGACGCTCTCCGAGGGCGATCTCGTTCTCGAGTCGGGCCCCTGGTGGCATCGCGCCGGAGCGGATCGACTCCTCGATGCGCGAGGCGACCTGGAAGTAGAGGGGCATGGGACCCGACCGGTCCAGGTCCATGAACAGGTCGGACGGCAGCTGGCCTTCGTTGGTCATCGCGGTCCTTCACACGTGCGGAGATGCCGGCGTCGGTGCCGACGGCATTGTCGTGACAATACCACCGGGGATGTGACACCCCGGCCGCGCGCAGCGGGCGTTGCGTCAGTCTGCAAACACCGTCAGCCAGCGCAGACCGTCAGTCAGCGAAGACCCTCAGTCAGCGAAGACCCTCAGTCGGCGAACACCATCGGCCGGTTCGACAGCCGCGGCTGGTTCGCGGCCTTCGGCTTCTCGGCACGCGCACGGACCGGGGCGATCGTCACCCGGGTCACCGCCCCGAGCGCCTCGACCGTCTCGACCCCGTGGTGCCCGGCTGCGTGCACGACGATCGCGGCGCAGGCCTCGGCGTCGGCGGCGGCGTCGTGGTGCTGGAAGCCCTCGAACCCGGCGGCCATCGCGGCGACCGGCAGACGGTACGAGTCGAGCGTGTAGGTCTTGCGGGCGACCGCCAGGGAGCACAGCGAGTGGTGCTCGGCCAGGTCGATCCCCGTCGCGGAGCACCCACCGGCGATGACGCCCATGTCGAAGCGGGCGTTGTGCGCCACCAGGACGTCACCCTCGGCGAAGGCCACGAGGTCGGGGTACTGCTGCTCCCACGTCTTGGCGTGCGTGACGTCCTCGGCGACGATGCCGTGGATCCGCGTGTTCCACTCCAGGAACGCGTCGTGCCCGAACGGCGGGCGGATGAACCACGACGCCCGATCGACGACCCGACCGGCTCGGACCTTCACGAGCCCGACGGAGCAGGCGCTGGCGGGCGAGCTGTTGGCGGTCTCGAAGTCGATCGCGGTGAAGTTCAACGGCACGGTCCCGATCGTCGCACGGGGTTCCGACATCGACCTCCGTTCCCCTCGGCGTTGCGTGTGGCTACTCTCGGCGCATGGGGAACGAGGCCGACCGCCGTCCGCTCGTCCTGCTGCTCGCCGGGTCCGGCTACGGGCAACAGGCGCCGCTGCTCTGGTGGACGAACGAGATCGCCGCCGCGGCCGGGTGCGAGGTCGTCGCGCCTCGATGGCAGGTCGACGACGCTGCCGGTGCCGATCCGGTCGGGTTCGTCGAGACCGCTGTCGCCGCCGCCCTGGGGGACCGGCTGCCCGACCTCGTCGTCGCGAAGTCGTTCGGCTGCTTCGCCCTGCCGTGGGCGATCCGCCACGAGGTGCCCGGCGTCTGGCTGACGCCGGTCCTCACTCACGACGACGTGGCCACGGCGCTCGCTGCTGCCGCCGACGCGCATGACGCGATCGGGGGTGGAGACGACACCATGTGGCGGCCTGAGCGGGTCTCGGGGACTGCTGCGCGCCTCCAGACCGTCGACGGTGCCGACCACTCGCTCCAGGTGCCGGGGGACTGGCGGCGATCGCAGCGGCTGCAGGCCGACGTCTTCGACGTCGTCGAGCGCCGCATCACTGCCCTGGGGCCTCCGATGGGCGGGTCGCGTCCGCTGATCTGACGGACGGACTGGAGGCCCGGGTCGGCTCCGACAGGCCGCCGCCGGTAGGCTCTTCTTCCGTGGCTCTCACCATCGGAATCGTCGGTCTCCCGAACGTCGGCAAGTCGACCCTGTTCAACGCCCTGACCAAGAACCAGGTCCTCGCCGCGAACTACCCGTTCGCGACGATCGAGCCGAACGTCGGGGTGGTGAACCTGCCCGACTCGCGGCTCGACCAGCTCGCTGAGCTCTTCCACTCGGAGAAGACCGTGCCGGCGCCGGTGTCGTTCGTCGACATCGCGGGCATCGTCAAGGGCGCGAGCGAGGGCGAAGGCCTGGGCAACAAGTTCCTCGCCAACATCCGCGAAGCCGACGCCATCGCGCAGGTCGTCCGCGGCTTCACCGACGACGACGTCGTGCACGTGGCGAACAAGGTCTCCCCGAAGGACGACCTCGAGGTCATCAACACCGAGCTGATCCTCGCCGACATGGAGACCATCGACAAGGCGCTCCCGCGGTACGAGAAGACCGTGAAGCTCAAGCAGACCGAGCCGATCGTGCTCGAGACCGCTCGCGAAGCCCGTGCCGCGCTCGAGCAGGGCACGCTGCTGTCCGCCACGAAGATCGACCTGTCGCCGATCGCCGAGCTCGGCCTGCTCAGCGCCAAGCCCTTCATCTTCGTCTTCAACGTCGACGAGGCGATCCTGACCGACGAGTCCCGCAAGGCCGAACTGGCCGCGCTCGTCGCCCCGGCGCAGGCCGTGTTCCTCGACGCCCAGGTCGAGTCGGAGCTCATCGACCTCGACCCAGCGGACGCCGCCGAACTGCTCGAGTCGACCGGTCAGACCGAGTCGGGCCTCGACCAGCTCGCCCGCATCGGGTTCGACACCCTCGGGCTGCAGACCTACCTGACGGCCGGTCCGAAGGAAGCCCGTGCGTGGACGATCGGCAAGGGGTGGAAGGCTCCCCAGGCTGCCGGCGTCATCCACACCGACTTCGAGAAGGGCTTCATCAAGGCCGAGGTCATCTCGTTCGACGACCTGGTCGCCACCGGCTCGATCGCCGAGGCCCGCGCTGCCGGCAAGGCCCGCATCGAGGGCAAGGACTACGTCATGCAGGACGGCGACGTGGTGGAGTTCCGCTTCAACAACTGATGCGGTAGCGTCCCATTGTGGGGTCAGCTGAGGACGCAGTGGTTCGCGTCAAGCGGGCGAAGGCAGAAGAATTTCAGTTTCTCGCGAGCCTGGCCGTTGGACAGTATCATGACGCCGCGGCAAGCCTTGCTGCTTCTGCAGCGATCAACGCCAGCGACGCATTGATCGTGCACAAAGGTGGCGCGATTCCGAACCGTCAAGATCATCAGGCTGCAGTGAAGATACTGCGCAGGCTGGTGGACGGACGCGCCGCTGGCCACCTCGCCGGAGCGCTGCGAATGAAGAGCAAGAGCCAATATAGTGCGACTCATTGTACCGATAAGGAGGCTCACGATGCTGTGCTCCATTCGGGGAGACTCCTCGACTGCATGCGGGAAGAGGTAAGTGATAGTGGAAGCGACTGAAGCTAACTCGGTTTTTGTAATCGGACCGATCGGTAGTAAGTTTGCAGCGTATGGATCTCCCGCACGTGAGGTATATGAAACCGCGCTGGAGGTGTACGAGAAAGTAATCCTTCCCGCGTGCGAAAAATTCTCCCTGTCGCCGGTCCGCGCCGACCAGATTGCGGCGACCGGAGAAATCAACGAGCAGATTTTTCGCCATCTCCGCGATGATGATGTTGTCATCGCCGATCTCACTGGTGCGAATCCCAATGTTATGTATGAGCTTGGCTTACGGCATACTCGGCCGAAGCTTACCGTCCAACTCGGCGAGTTTGGTCAGCTTCCTTTCGATGTGCTGGCGGTACGCACGATTCAATTCTCTCGGTCCGAGCGCGGTCTGATCGAGGCCAGGAAAGAACTTGAGGCGGCTCTCGACGTTGGCTTGGCGGGGGCGGGTGATCCAGTAACTGCGACGCGCGTCTGGCTAGGTGCAGCGGGTGCTGCTGATAACGACGAGAGTCCTCGTCGGTCTCAAAAACAGCAAGCGGACACAGAGGCTGTGGATCAGGATGGATTCATTGAGCGCATAGCGAACATTGAGCAGTCATTTCCATTCCTGAGCGATACGACAAATAGTGTTGTGGAAATACTCACGACCATGGGCGCGATTGCAAACGAGTACACAACGAAGATCCACAATGCCATGACGGTTGAGTTGCCCACGGTCCAACGGATCGCTCTCGTCGACGAATTTGCTCAGGCCTTACTGCCAAGCGCTCAGCGGCTTGCGGAGGCAACCGACACGTTCGACCACAAGATGCGAGATGTTGACTCCGAAGTAAGTGCGATCCTCAACTTCATGGAATCTTGGCCATCGGAGGTCGACTCTTTCGATGAATTCCTCGATTCCCTGGTGAGTACTGCGTCGAGTTCACGCGAGGCGATGAGTGGACTTTCGCAGTTCGAGGCGTCGGTGACTCCGCTTGCTCTATTGAGTAGGTCCTTGAGACAGCCGGTCACTTTGATCCAGACGTCTGTGAGAAAGATGCTAGACGCCATTCTTCTGGTGGATGAATGGGAGAATACGGTCAACCGCGTGCGAAAAGAGGTTGAGTAGAAGCGTCTGGTCTTAGCGAGATGAATCCGATCACGTGTGGGTCGTGATTCTAGTGTGATAGACCTCGTACAGTTCGAATGGCGCTCTCTGAGCGCTCGCTGGGATTGTGGAAGTCGTTTGGCTTAACCGACGGATGATTTGGGCGGGCACACTGAGGCTCGCGATCACGGGGTGCTCGAGAGGTGAATCGGGGAGTCGGGTTCAGAGCGGCACAGCTTCGTCGAGTACGTAAGCCAAGTGCTCGTCGTCGGCGAGGTCGTCCGTGAGTACGTCCACCTCGAACCCGGTGAGGCGCTCGACCTCGTCCGCGAACCCGCCGAGGTTGAACAGCGAAGCCGCGGGCGCCAGGCTGACCAAGAGGTCGATGTCGCTGTGCTCGGTGTCGTGACCTCGAACAGCCGACCCGAAGACGCGGACGTTCTCGATGTGGAAGCGCTTTGCCTCGTCGAGGATCGTGGCGGCGAAGACCATGAGCGGGATGCTCGGTCGGGTGCGAGCAGCTGTGAGGATGCGCTCGAGCGACTCTGGGGTGGGTCGGCGCCGTCCGCTCTCGTAGTCGGAAATCTCCGGGAACCTGACTCCCGCGGCTTCGGCGAGGTCGGCCTGCGAGAACCCGATGTCCTTGCGCGCAGCACGGATCAGTTCCGCGGCACGTTCGATTCGCGTCGTCGCTCCCGTCACGATCATCGACTGTAGGTGGATCGCGTTGGCTTCGGAAGGGAGCCGAGGGGCTAGATTCAGACCTTGCGAGTGCCCGAGGAGGCCCCATGCCGTACGTCGTCGACTTCGTGAACGTCTCCACGGTAGGGCTCGAGACCTCGCCGGTGGTGGATGCGCTCGCCGGACTCCGTGCGAACGAGGCCCGCTACTTCAAGAACAAGTACGACCACGACCTCACCACACGTCCTGCCGTCGAGGCTCCCGAGCTGGTCGAGTACGTCGCCCGCGTGCTCGTGGAGGAGCGGGGGCTCGTGATCGCGTCCCCGCCGCTCGAAGCCACGGAAGCGCTGGTCGACGGCGTCCGCTGGACCTACGTCTTCTACGAGTCCGGCCTGGCGATCAACGTGCTCTACACACTCGAACCGGGCGGCAAACGAGCGGTCGGGTTCAAGCTCTCCGACGGCATGGAAGTGCCGGAGGAGCTCGCCGACAAGTTCAAGTTCGCCCGGCAGCGGTCGAAGCTCGCGGGCACGATCCGCGGCTCGTTCTTCGTGATCAAGGGCGAGTACTGACGCGTCGGACCGGGGCTTCCCCGGGAACGACGAAGCGCCGCCGAGCAGGTGCTCGGCGGCGCTTCGTGGTGGTGCTGGTGGGACCTAGGCCGCGAGGGCCATCTCGCCCGCCTGCACGGACTGTGCCTGCAGCAGGGTGCGGCTGGCCTCGCCCGCCCAGGAGCGGCCCGGGACGGTCCAGCCGGCCTCGCCGACGGCGTCGAGCCGGGTGCCCCGGGTGACGAAGGTCCCCAGGTCGTCGGCCGCGATGCGGACGAGGTACTCGCGCTGCGAGCGGTCGTCGCGCACCGGGAACTCGGCGATGCGGTCGGGGGTGATCGTCGGGGCCGCGAGTGCGGTCCCGAACACGGTGATTCGTTCGTTGCTGGTCATGGTGCTGTACTTCCTGGTCATTCGGCGCCAGGGCGACTCGGTGTCGGCGGACGTCTCAGTCCAGCGCGACGCATCGAGTGCGGGGCGCGCACGTCGAGTTTCAACGTGCAGCTCGTCCGTTCGGATCGAGCGGTGTCTCGAGTGGAATGCGACTCGGGTGAGTCGGTGTCGAGAGGTTGGTGTGCGCGAGTCAGATGGGTTCGCTGCAGTGCACCAACCAGAGACTATACGCCCACCCCGCCGAGAAGTCCAGCAAGCGACCGGACCGAGCGTCAGGACGCCAGGAACGCTGCCCAGCGCTCCCCGCCGGCGGCGACGTTGCCCGAGCCGTCGAGGCGGGCGGCCGCGGACGACGGCTTGCGGTAAGCCTGCTCGCGGATCAGCCCGTCGAACGACGCCGAGAAGTCCAGACGGGGCAGCGCGGCCGTGACGTCCCGTAGGTCGTCCGACGACCACCTGTCGAAGCCGACTCCGGAGACGTCGAGCGAGGTCGCCACCTCGAGCAGGTGCCCCTCGGCGTCGAGCCCCGGGTCGACGGACCGCCACATGTGCCGCTCGATGATCTCGCCGACCCGACGGGCTCGCACGGCGTCCCACCCGGCACCGAGCGCGAAGACCGAGCCGACCGCGCCGCCGGCGTCCTCGAAGGGCACCCGGTGGGCGTCGAACGACGGGGTGACGCCGAGGTCGTGCAGCATCGTCGCGACGAAGAGCAGCTCGGGGTCCGGTTCGAGGCCGACCGTCGGGGCGAGCAGGACGGCCCATGCCCACGAACGCAGGCAGTGGTTGACGAGGGCGGGTTCCGACCACGCCCGGACGACCTCCAGCGCGCGTGCCGCGACGGGGGAGGGCGGGGTGAGCAGGGCTTCGACGTCGAGCGACATGGCACGACAGTAGCGGCAGGGACGAGCCGTAACGGGGCGGAAACGTGCCGGGCCAGAACCGGAAACAGCGCCCCGTTAGCTTTCGGTTCACTGAGTACCCGCTCAGCACCCCTCCACCC
Organism: Curtobacterium sp. MCLR17_034; assembly: GCF_003234485.1. NCBI lineage: Bacteria > Bacillati > Actinomycetota > Actinomycetes > Micrococcales > Microbacteriaceae > Curtobacterium > Curtobacterium sp. MCLR17_034. The sequence continues at coordinate 74,186 of NZ_QKTH01000010.1, read as the reverse complement.
CACCCGAAGGAACTGCGCCCATGCAGCACCGACCACGGCTGCGCCCACGCGCGACGATCGTCTCCTCGACGCTCGTCGCCGCCGGGGCGTTCGGCCTCGCCGTCCTGACGGCCGCTCCGGCCCAGGCAGCGCCCACCGCGACCACCGCCACCATCGACGCCCCGGCCACCGTGACCGTCGGCACGGCGTTCGACGTCGACCTGACGATCCCGGACACCGCCGACGTCTACGCCTACGAGATCACCCTCGAGGCCGACTCGGTGGAGTACCGGGACGACAGCGTCACCGGCCCGGACGGCGGCTTCGACACTGTCGAGCAGGACGCCGACGCCCTGACGATCGTGCACACCCGCCTCGGCACCTCGCCGGCACTCGACGGCGACCTGGCCACCTCGATCTCGCTGACCCCGACCGCGGTCGGCAGCGTCGACCTCGACGTCACGAGCGTCACCCTCGTCGGCTCCGACGGCACGTCGACGACCCTCGACGACCCGGCGAGCACCACCGTCGTGGTCGCCGCGGCCGCGACCACCGCGCCGACGGCCACGCCGACCCCGGGAGCGACCACGCAGCCCGGCGCCGGTGGCGGCACGGGTGGCCCCAGCGTCCCCGGCGACCCGACCACCCCGGGCACCGACCCGACCAGCGGCGCCACCGCCGTGGCGGCAGCCGGCGGGGACGACCGTCCGACCGGAGGCGACCTCGCCTGGACCGGCGCCGACGTCGCGCCGTGGATCGCCGCGTCCATCGCCCTGCTCGCAGCCGGCGGCACCCTGATCACCCTGCGGGCCCGTCGTGCCCGCCGCGACCGCACCGGAGCCTCCGCATGACCGCCACGAAGCAGGCCGCCACGAAGCGGGCCTCCAGCAAGAAGCGCACCACCGTCGCCGGCGCATCGCTCATCGCCCTCGTCGGCACCGTCCTCGCCGCGACCCCCGCGATCACGGCCGCTGCAGCACCCGCAGCCGTCGACGCCAGCCCCGCCGCCATGCTCGCGCCGTACTACACGGACCTCGACCTGACCGGCGACGACCAGGTGACGAATGCCGACCTCGCCGTGCTCACCGACCACCTCGGTGCGACGACCGTGAGCACCGACTGGGCGACGGTCAGCGCCGCGGACACCGACGCCGACGGCACCATCACCGTCGCGGACCTGGCCGGGTTGTCCCAGCGGATGATCTACGACGACGGCCCGTTCCAGCTCGTCGAGTCGTCGACCATCGACATGCAGGCCGCGATGAACGCCGGCGTCACCACGTCGGTCGCGATCACGCAGGACTACCTCGACCGCATCGCCGCGTACGACCGCACGAAGGCCGACACCGCGTCGACCGGGCGCGCGCTCAACTCGATCGTCACCACCAACGCCGACGCCCTGGCCGCCGCGAAGACCGCGGACGCCGAGCGCGCCGAGCACGGGATGACGAGCATGCTGCTCGGCGTGCCGATCGCGGTGAAGGACAACTACGACACGAAGGACATGCCGACCACCGGTGGTTGCGGCTGCTGGGACGACAACCAAACCGACACCGACGCCGCCATGGTCACCGGCCTCCGCGACGCCGGCGCCGTGATCCTGGCGAAGGCCAGCCTCGACGAGTTCGCCTTCGGCTTCGTCTCCGAGTTCTCGTCGAACCAGCCCGCCGGCTCGTCGCTCCTGGTCGCCAGCCCGTACAACACGGCGCAGACGGCCGGTGGCTCGAGCGGCGGCACCGGTGCGGCGATCTCCGCGAACCTCGCCGGGATCGGCTTCGGCACCGACACCGGCGGCTCGATCCGCGTGCCGTCGACGTACAACCAGCTCGTCGGCATCCGGCCCACGGTCGGACTGACCAGCCGTGACGGGATCATCCCGCTCGCCCTGTCGCAGGACACCGGCGGCCCGATCACCCGCTCGGTCACCGACGCGGCGGTCGCGCTCGACGCAGTCACCGGCGTGGACGCGGCGGACCCGGCGACGGCTGCGCAGGCCGGCAAGGTGCCGACGTCGTACACGTCGTCGCTCGACGCCGACTCACTGCAGGGCGCCCGCATCGGCTACGTGACGAGCATGGTCGGCACGAACGCCACGACGAAGCGCCTGTTCGACGCCTCCGTCGCGAAGCTCGAGGCCGCCGGTGCCACCGTCGTCCCGATCACCGCGACGACGGCCTTCAACCGGGTCCTGTCCGAGGGCAGCGGCAGCACGAACGAGTTCAAGCACGACCTGGACGAGTACGTCGCGAAGCACCTCGACCCCGACGTCACCGCGCGTTCCCTGCAGGGCATCCTGGCCTCGGGTGAGTACGTGCCGAGCCGCAAGAGCACCTACCAGTCGCGCGACCTGATCACCGACACGCAGTACCAGGCGTGGGCCGGACCGACGGGGTCGCACACGACGCAGCTCGCCACCGGCAAGCAGCTCGTGACGCAGATGCTCGACGACCAGGACCTCGACGCGCTCGTCTACCCGTCGGGCACGCCGTACGGCACGCAGTCGACGAACATGCGCCTCAGCCCGAACACCGGCATGCCGGCGATCACCGTCCCGATGGGCCAGGCGACCGCTGCCGACAACACCATCACCGGTGCCGGCGTGAACCTGGAGTTCCTCGGCCGCTCCTTCGACGAGAGCACGGTCATCGGCCTCGGCTACGCCTTCGAGCAGGAGACGCACGCGCGCACCACGCCCGCGCTGTACCCGGCGCTCGGCTGAGCTGAGCGGGTCGCGTGACGTGACCACAGGACGGACGGGCGCGCCCCGCTCAACGGCAACGCGAAGCGTTGCGCGGGGCGCGCCGACCGAGCCTGCGAGGGAGGGGGTGCCAGCTGGCCACGGGCCTCCCGTCCGTCTGCTCCGTCAGTTCAGGGTCGGGGTGTCCTCCGGCACGACGCCGTCGGCGTACAGGTCGGTCGCCAGGTCGCGGAGCGCGCGCAGCGCGACCCGCTGCGTGAGCGGGCCGTAGGAGATGCGGGCGACGCCGAGCGCCTCGTACTCGGCGGCGGGCAGGGCGCCGGGCAGGCCGATGACCGAGAGCTTGCCGCGGCCCAGACCGGCGACGAGTCGCTCGACCACGGAACGCTCGACCGCGCCGGGCACGAAGACCAGGGCGGCGCCGTTGTCCAGGAACGCCTTGCCGCGGGCGATCGCGTCCTCGATGCTCTCGTCGACCGGGCGCTCGCCGCCGCGCACGATCGCGTCGGTGCGGGCGTTCAGCTGGAAGTCGACGCCCTCGGCCTGTGCCGCTGCGGTGATCGCGGCGACGCGGGCGACGGCCTCGTCGAAGGGACGCAGCCGGTCCTCGACGTTGGCACCCACGATGCCGGAGCCGATGGCGCGGCGGATCGTCTCGGCGGGGTCCTCGTAGCCGTCGTCCAGGTCGGCGGTGACCGGGAGGTCCGTGGCTGCGGCGACGATCGCCGCCCCGGACAGGGCGAGGTCGAGGGACATCCCGCCGTCCTCGTACCCGTACGAGGCGGCGATCGAGTGCCCGGCGGTGGCGATCGCCTTCGTGCCGGGCAGGTCGCTGACGACCTTGGCGGTGATCGCGTCCCACACGTTCACGACGCGCAGGATCTCGGGGGCTTCGTGCAGCTGCTTCAGGGTGACGGCCTTGTCGGCGGTGCTCGTGCTCATGCTGCCGACAGTAGGCCGACGGGGCGGCCCCCGGCCGTCACCCCACCCGAAGACGACGTGGGATGACGTCGGGAGTCGCGCCGGGCCTCCTGGCAGGGGCATGCTGGGACGCATGGCGAGCGACGAGCAGGACCCGGTCGGCACGCTCCGCGGGGTCCGGACGAGCATCAAGTGGACGCGGTACGCGCCCGACGTGCTGCCCCTGTTCGTCGCCGAGATGGACCACGACGTCGCGCCGGCGATCCGGCAGGCCCTGATCGAACGGGTCTCGCAGTCCGACCTCGGGTACCTCGACGGCCCCGGTCCGCTCGCTCCCGCGTTCGCGCAGTTCGCGCTGGACCGCTGGGGCTGGCAGATCGATCCGTCGCGGATCCACCTGGCCACCGACGTCAGCGTCGGGATCGTCGAGTCGCTCCGGCTCGCGCTGCCTGACGGCGGCCGAGTCGCGATCACACCGCCGGTGTACCCGCCGTTCTTCGAGCTCGTCGAAGAGGCCCGATGTCAGGTCGAGGAGGTCCCGCTGCTCGAGCAGTGGGGGCAGTACCGGCTCGACCTGGAGGGCCTCGAGCGGGCGTTCGCCGGCGGGGTCGGCGTCTTCCTGCTCTGCAACCCGCACAACCCGGTCGGGCTCGTGCACGACCGGGCCGACCTCGTCGCGATCGCCGAACTCGCTGCGAAGTACGACGTCCTCGTCATCAGCGACGAGATCCACGCGCCCCTGACCCACCCCGGCGTGCAGTTCACCCCGTTCGCCGCCGTCGCCGAGCCGCTCGGTGCCCGGAGCGTGTGCGTGACCTCGGCGAGCAAGGGCTGGAACCTCGCCGGTGTGAAGTGCTCGGTCATCGTCGCTGGCGATCCCCGGACCGCCGCGCTCCTCGACACCCTGTGGGAGGAGGTCGCCTGCCGCACGAGCATCCTCGGGCTGCACGCGAACCTGGCGGCGTTCACCCTGGCGACGGACTGGCTGGACGACGTCGTGGCGCGCATCGTGGCGAACGACCGGCTGCTCGCCAAGCTGCTCGCCGAGCACCTGCCCGGGGTCGTCTACACGCGGCCGCGCGCCGGGTACCTGGCGTGGCTCGACTTCCGCGGCATCGGCCTCGGCGACGACCCGGCGGTGCCGCTGCGTGAGAACGCGTACGTCGCGCTCAACTCCGGGCTGGGGTTCGGGTCCGAGGGGCGCGGGTTCGTCCGGCTCAACCTGGCGTGCTCACCGGAGACCCTGCGCGAGGCCGTGTTCCGGATCGCCTCGGCGTACCCGTCGAGCGCGCAGGAAGGGCTGGTCTGGCACGTCGCCTGAGTGCATGCCGCTGACCCAGCCGAGAGGTCTTGTCTACTTCGAGTAGACAGCTTTGCCCAATCCCGATTGGACGCGTAGCGTGAAGCGCGCGGAACTCGTGGACCGGTTTACGCGATCGGCCGAGTCAACGACGGGGAGAAGGCCGGGAATGAGCCGACACACTGTTCGCGCCGAGCGCGACGGGAAGTACTGGGTGATCTGGATCGACGGCGTCATCCGGACGCAGGCGAAGCGCGAACGAGAGATCGAGCTGATGGCCCGCGACTGGCTCTCGCTGATGAACGACGACCGCGATCCGGAGTCCTTCGAACTCGTCGTCGAGGTGGCGATCCCCGAAGCGGCGCAGGCGCACCTGGATCGGGCGGTCGCGCTCCGCGAGGAGTCCGAGCGCGCACGCATCGAGGCGGCAAAGGAGACGGCCGCCGCGGCGTTGGTCCTGCACGAGTCCGGGCTCACGGTGCGTGAGATCGGACCACTGCTCCACGTCTCGCACCAGCGAGCACAACAGCTGGTCGCCGCGGCTCGCTGACCGACCTGGTCATCGCGCTCCGCTGCGGTCAGGCCACGTACTGGTTGCGGCCGACGACGCGGATGCGCAGGTCGTCGTCACGGTCCATCGCGAGGAGCTCGCGGGCCACGAACCCGACGGACGGCCACCGGGACACCTCGGTCACCATGAAGCCGTCGATGAAGACCTGCCACGCGCCGGCCTCGCGGACCGCCTGCACCTCGTACGTCGCCATGCCGCGAGCGTACCGGGACCGGGCCGCCGTCAGTGCAGGTCGAACGGCGGTGCAGGTCGAACGTCAGCGCAGGTCGAACGTCAGTGCAGGTCGAGGGTCATGTGCACGTCGGCTCGCACGTACGGACTCGGGGCGACCTCGTCCTCGCGCAGGTGCCGGAACCCGAACGCCTCGTACAGGTGCACGGCGCTGGCGAGCTGTGCGTTGCTCTCCAGGTCGATGCGGCGTGCGCCGAGTTCGCGCGCCCGGTCGAGCGCAGCGGTGATGAGCTTCCGCCCGGTGCCGTGCCCCTGGTGGTCGGGGGAGACCGCCATCTTCACGAGCTCGAACACGCCGGGGATCGTGGGCACGACCCCGATGCACCCGACGACCTGGTCGTCGAGCCGGGCGACCAGGACGGCCCCGCCCCGTTCCACGACGCGGCCGACGGGATCGGAGAGGAACACGCGGTCCTCGTCCTCGAGGGTGAAGTACCGGGTGATCCACGCCTCGTTGAGCGTGCGGAACGCCTCGGCGTCCGCGTGGGTGGCGAGGTCAGCGATGGTGACGGTGGAGGTCGCTTCGGGCATGCATCAATCCTCGATCGATGATGCAGTCACGTCCAATACTCGTTCGCGCTGATCGATAGCCTGTGTGCATGGATCGAGAACCGGACGTCGACCTCCGGCAGCTGCGGGCGTTCCTGGCCGTCGCCGACGAGCTGCACTTCGGCCGTGCTGCCGAGCAGCTGCGGATCGCCCAACCCGCGCTGTCCCAGCAGATCCGGCGCACCGAACGCGCGCTCGGGGTCGACCTGTTCGTCCGGACCAGCCGCAGCGTCGCCCTGACCGCCGCCGGCCGGGTGCTGCAGGGCCGGGCGCGGTCGTTGCTCGGGCAGGTGCGACGGGACCTCGACGAGACGGTGCGGGTCGGTCGGGGCGAGGTCGGTCGGCTCGACGTCGGGTTCGTCGTCTCCGCGCTGCCCCTCGGTCCGATCGAACGCGTGCAGGCGTTCCGGGAGCGCTACCCGCTGGTCCGGGTGGAACTGACCGAGGGGTACTCGTCGACCCTGCTCGCCCGGATCGTCCGTGGCGAACTCGACCTCGCCGTCGTCCGCGATGCCGACCCGGACCCCGCCGTGCGGCTGTTGCCGTTCCGGTCCGAGGCCTTCGTGGCCGCCGTGCCGCGCGGCCACCGCTTGGCGGATCGGGACCACATCCGCGGCACCGAACTGGTCGACGAGCCGTTCGTGTTCTTCCCGGCCGTCGCGGGGGGCCTGGCGACCGAGCGCAACCTCGCACCGGTCACCGCCGGTGGCCGCCGCCCGGTCATCGTGCAGGAGGCCACGACCTGGGCGACCGTGCTCCACCTGGTCGGGGTGGGCCTCGGTGTCACGGTGGTGCCGGAGAGTGCTGCGCTCGCCGCACCCGACACGGTGGCGCTCCTGCCCCTCGAGGGCAGCGACCACCGCAGCGAGCTCGCCTGGGCGATGCGCGCCGACGACGACCGCGAGATCCTGCGCAACTTCGTCGCCGCGGACTGACCGAGCGGGCCGGGTGCGCGAGCGGACGCCGGTCGGGCGTCCTCGCTCAGCCGAGCGACAGCACGGGCGCCCGGTGGTCACCGAGTTCGTCGATGCGCCACGGCCGAGCCCCGCGCAGTGTCAAGCCGAGCTGGACGAGCACGAACCCGACGTGCGGCTCGACGTCGGGGTCCCACGGCCCCTCGACGCCCAGACCGAACGCGCCGAGTTCGTCGTCGGCCTCGTCCCGCAGCGTCAGCCGCCACCGTCCGTCGCCGAGTTCCTCGACCACGGCCCAGCGGGCGGTGCCGAACCGGCTCACGCCGTCTTGGTGATGTCCGCGGTGAAGTTCTGCACGCGCTGCAGCAGGGAGGCACCACGCATCGCGATGGTCGCGGGCGGGTTCAGGTGCGGGGGCGCGGTGCGGATCAGCATCGGGCATCCGAGGTCTTCGCAGATGTACGTGCCGATCGTGTTGCCGTTGCGCCCGGACTCACCGGCACGCGCGGCGGAGAACAGCCGGACCTGGGTCGCGGGCTGCGGCGAGTGGCAGAACGAGCACATCGCGGCGATGCCGGGGCGCAGCGAGCCACCGGCGGACCGGACGACGATGCCCACGGGGCGCTCGTCGATCCAGGACACGATGTACCCGCGGCGGGCGGCCTGCGGGTCGCGCCAGCCCAGGAACTCGCGTTCGTCCCAGAGTGTCTCGTGCAGGCCCGGGATGGGCAGCTGTGCGAGTTCGTCGGGGGTGGCGTTCACGAACGACGATCGGATGTCGGCTTCGGTCAGTGGCTTCACGGTGCTGACACCCTATTCCTCGCCTCCGACAGGGGCGCTACGACAGCCTGGAGGCGCGGATCGCCCCGAGCGCGCTGCTCCCGTCCGCCACCAGCACCGCCCGGCGCAGGGCGTCGCGTCCGACGCGACGGGCCGCCGCGTCGTCCGCGGCGAACTCCACGAGCACACGCGTCGACCGCGCCATGGCGCGCGCACCGGGCACCCACGGGACCGCACGTTCGATCGATTCGGCGACCGCGACCGCAGCCGCGTGGTGCTGGGTCAGGTGGGCGCGTTCGTGGGCGACCACGGCCTCCAGTTCGTCGGTGCGCAACCGGTCTGCCAAGCCGGTGCTGACGAGGACGCCACCGCTCCGACCCGGCACGGCGCACGCCAGTGCGTGGTCGGCCTCGACGACGGCGACGGGGGTGCCGTCGATCTCGCGGTGCGGGGCGACGCCGGAACGCATCGCCTGGCGGACGGCCTCGTGTTCCGGGCCGGGGCGCACCCGGACCGCGACGACGAACGCGACGACCGCGAGGAGCGCGACGCCGACGTTGAAGCCGTGCGTGGGGGAGCCGTCCCCGCCGAACAGCTCGGTGACCGGACGGTCCGCGAGCACCACGAGGGTGATGCCGGCCACGAAGCCGACGACGCCGAGCAGGACCGCGACCGACCAGCAGACCAGCGCGGTGCGGGGCAGGTCGATCGTCCAGGCGGAACGGGTCAGGACCCGGGGCGCGAACACCACCACCGCGAGTGCGAGGACGATGAGCGCGATGCCGGCGACGACCACGGTGCGCAGCCGGTCAGGAGCGGGCGCGGGCGTCGAGGGCGCGGCGCAGGGCCTCGAGGTCGTCCGAGGCGAGCGAGCCGGTGAACTGCAGCAGCGCCGCCTCGCGGTCGGACGACGCGGCCAGCGCGCTCGACATCAGCGACGCGGTCTGCTCGTCGCGACTGTGCACGGCGCGGAACGTCAGGGGAGCGTCGTCGTGCTGCTCCCGTTCCACCTGGCCCTTGCGGCCGAGGCGGTCGAGCACGGTGAGGACGGTCGTCAGCGCGGGGCGGGGCTCCGGGAACGCGTCGAGCACCTGGCGTGCGGTGCGCCCGGAGTCGGCGGAGCGGAGGGCATCGAGCACCGCCTGCTCCAGCTGCCCGCGGGGGCGCGATCGTTGTCCGGCCATCCCCGCATTCTACGAGATGTCGAAGGCTCGCTCGCGACACACGCTCGAAACGCGGCCTCGGTATGCTCGTCGCGGACAACTGAACACACCGGCCGTTCATCCGTCGCGGGAGACGCCGTGCACGTGCCTCCGGGTACGTCGTGCTTCTGGGTACATCGTGCCCTCGGGCGCACGCATGGCACCGAAGGAGCAATCCCCCCGTCAATCTCTCAGGTCCCACACCGCAGCGGACAGGCCACTCTGAAAAGCAGACGCTCGGTCGTCTCGCCCACGGTGAAAGCCGCCGGACCTCACGGGCCGCGGTGAAACTCTCAGGCCCATGACAGAGGGGGAGTTCCACCCGGCGATCGTCGCCGGGCCCTGCCGATGCCAGGAGAACTCCGCCATGAGTCCGTCCCCACTGCCCACGCCGGGTCAGCGTTCGTCGCCGCTCGAAGCCGTGCACGAGGCCGCCGGTGCGACCTTCACCGACTTCGCCGGGTACCGCATGCCCGTGCGCTACTCGTCGGACCTCGCCGAGCACCACGCCGTGCGCCAGGCCGCCGGGGTCTTCGACCTGTCGCACATGGCCGAGATCGGGGTGACCGGCAGCTATGCCGTCGCCTTCCTCGACCACGCGCTCGCCGGGTCCTTCGGCACGATGCCCATCGGCCGCGCCAAGTACTCGCTGCTGCTCGCCGAGGACGGCGGGATCCTCGACGACCTCGTCGTGTACCGGACCGACGACGATGTCTTCCTCGTCGTCGCGAACGCGTCCAACCGCGACGTTGCCGTCACCGCGCTCACCGCCCGGGCCGACGGCTTCGACGTCGAGGTCTCCGACGACTCCGACACCACGGCCCTCGTCGCGATCCAGGGCCCCGCGGCTGCCGGCACGCTCGACGCGCTCGTCGTCGCCGACCGCCTGCAGCCCGAGAACTCGCTCGACGAACTCGGCTACTACCGCGTGCTGCACGCGGTGTTCGACGGTGCCGACGTGCTCGTCGCGCGGACCGGGTACACGGGCGAGGACGGCTTCGAGGTCTACAGCGACCCCGACACCGCCCCGGTGCTCTGGGACGCCCTGCTCGAGGCCGGAGCCGACCGCGGGGTCGTGCCCGCCGGGCTGGCCGCGCGGGACACCCTGCGGCTCGAGGCCGGCATGCCCCTGTACGGGCACGAGCTCGGCACCGACGTCCGTCCGGCCCAGGCCGGGCTCGGCCGCGTCGTGGCGAAGGACGGCGACTTCGTCGGTGCTGCGGGGGTCACCCCGTCCGAGGGCGCCCGGGTGCTCGTCGGCCTGGTGACCGAGGGGCGTCGTGCTCCCCGGGCCGGCTACGACGTCGTGCTCGACGGCACGATCGTCGGCACCGTGACCTCGGGTGCGCTCTCGCCGACGCTCGGACACCCCGTCGCGATGGCCTTCGTCGACCCGGCGCTCGCCGCCGAGGGACAGGTCCTCCACATCGACGTCCGCGGAACTGCCGTCCCCAGCACGGTCTCCGCGTTCCCCTTCTACCGCCGCGCCTCGAAAGGCTGACCCCATGACCGACCAGACCGCACTCCAGTACACGGCCGACCACGAGTGGCTGCTCGTCGAGGGCGACACCGTCACCGTCGGCATCACCGACCACGCCGCCGAGCAGCTCGGTGACGTCGTCTACGTCGAGCTCCCCGCCGTCGGCACCGCCACCACCGCTGGCGACCAGATCGGCGAGATCGAGTCGACCAAGAGCGTCGGCGAGCTCTTCGCCCCGATCGAGGGCGAGGTCGTCGAGGTCAACGACGCCGTCGTCGACACCCCCGACACCGTCAACCAGGACCCGTTCGGTGCCGGCTGGCTCGTGAAGATCAAGGTCGACGGCACCTCGTTCCCCGAGGACCTGATGGACCACGACGCGTACCGGGCCTCCATCGCATGACCGCGTTCGAGAACCTCCAGACGTCCTTCGCCGACCGCCACATCGGCACCACCCCGGCTGACCAGCAGGCCATGCTCGACGTCGTCGGGCAGCCGTCGCTCGACGCCCTGGTCCGTGCGGCGATCCCGGAGTCCATCCACGTCGGCCCCGTCGCCGACCCGGTGATCCCGGCCGCCGTCGGTGAGACCGAGGCGCTCGCCGAACTCCGCGCGAAGGCCGGCCGCAACACCGTCCGCCGCGCCATGATCGGCCTCGGCTACCACGGCACCCACACGCCCGCGGTGATCCAGCGCAACGTGCTCGAGAACCCGAGCTGGTACACGGCGTACACGCCCTACCAGCCGGAGATCTCGCAGGGCCGCCTCGAAGCGCTCATCAACTTCCAGACGATGGTGTCCGACCTGACCGGCATGGCCACCGCCGGCGCCTCGATGCTCGACGAGGGCACCGCCGTGGTCGAGGGCATGCTCCTCGCCCGCCGCGCGTCCAAGGTCAAGGGCGACGCGTTCCTCGTCGACGCCGACCTGCTGCCGCAGACCCGTGCACTGCTCGACCACCGTGCCGACGCCGTGGGCATCACGCTGCGCGCGTTCGACGCTGCCGACGGCCCGAGCGACGACCAGCTCGACGGCGCGTTCGGCGTCATCCTGCAGTACCCGGGCGCCTCGGGCCGCATCGTCGACCCGTCGTCCGTCATCGAGCGGGTCCACGCCGGTGGCGGCATCGCCGTCGTCGCGGCCGACCTGCTCGCGATGACCCTGCTCGCCAGCCCCGGCGACCTGGGTGCCGACGTGGCCGTCGGGACGAGCCAGCGCTTCGGCGTCCCGCTCGGCTTCGGCGGCCCGCACGCCGGCTACCTCGCGGTGCGCGCCGGCCTCGAGCGCCAGCTCCCCGGTCGCCTGGTCGGGGTGTCCTTCGATGCCGACGGTCAGATGGCCTACCGCCTCAGCCTGCAGACCCGCGAGCAGCACATCCGCCGCGAGAAGGCGACGAGCAACATCTGCACCGCGCAGGTCCTGCTCGCCGTGATGGCCTCGATGTACGCGGTGTACCACGGGCCCGAGGGCCTGCGGTTCATCGCCGGTCGGGTCGCGCGGACCACCGGTGCACTCGCCGCCGTGGCGCGTGACGCCGGGGTCGAGGTCGTGCACGACGCCTTCTTCGACACGCTCACCCTGCGGGCCGTCGGTCGCGCCGAGGCGATCGTCGCGGCAGCGCAGGACGCCGGCTACCTGCTGCACGTCGTGGACGCCGACACGTTCCAGCTGTCCGTCGACGAGACGACCACGCCCGACGACGTCGTGGCGCTGGCGAACGTGCTCGGGGCGGTGGACGTGACCGTCCCCGCGACCGAGACCGCCGTGCGCGACGCGGCCACGGGCCTCCCGGCCGCCCTGCAGCGCGAGAGCGACTACCTGACGCACCCCGTGTTCAGCGCACACCGCAGTGAGACCCGCATGATGCGGTACCTCAAGCACCTGTCCGACAAGGACTACGCGCTCGACCGCGGCATGATCCCGCTCGGCAGCTGCACGATGAAGCTCAACGCGGCGACCGAGATGGCCGCCGTGACCTGGCCGGAGTTCGCGAACATCCACCCGTTCGCACCGCGCGAGGACGTCGAGGGGTACCTCGACATGATCGGCGACCTCGAGTCGTGGCTCGCCGAGGTCACTGGCTACGACACCGTGTCCCTACAGCCGAACGCCGGCAGCCAGGGCGAGCTCGCCGGCCTGCTGGCCATCCGTGGGTACCACCAGGCTCGTGGCGACGAGGACCGGACGGTCTGCCTCATCCCGTCGAGCGCGCACGGCACGAACGCGGCGTCCGCGGTGCTCGCCGGCATGAAGGTCGTCGTGGTGGCCTGCGACGAGAACGGCAACGTCGACCTCGAGGACCTCCGGGCCCGTGTCACCGCCAACGCCGACACCCTCGCGGCCCTGATGATCACGTACCCGTCCACCCACGGCGTCTACGAGCACGACATCCGCGAGATCTGCGACGCCGTGCACGACGCCGGCGGCCAGGTCTACGTCGACGGCGCGAACCTCAACGCGCTGCTCGGCCACGCCCGCTTCGGCGACTTCGGGGGCGACGTGTCGCACCTCAACCTGCACAAGACCTTCTGCATCCCGCACGGCGGTGGCGGCCCCGGCGTGGGACCCGTCGCCGCGAAGGCACACCTGGCACCGTTCCTGCCCGGCCACCCGTTCGCGCAGCAGGCCGACCGGCGCTCCGGCGCGACCGCCGCCGAGGCGGACGACCGCCTGGCCCACGCCGGCGGCCCGGTCAGTGCGGCGCCGTACGGCAGCCCGAGCATCCTGCCGATCACGTGGACGTACGTCCGGATGATGGGGCTCGAGGGCCTCACCCGTGCGACCGAGGCCGCGGTCCTCGGGGCGAACTACATCGCCGCTCGTCTGCGTGATGCGTTCCCCGTGCTGTACACGGGCGACGACGGACTGGTCGCGCACGAGTGCATCCTCGACCTCCGCCCGCTGCGCGACACCACCGGCATCACGGTCGACGACGTCGCGAAGCGCCTGGTCGACTACGGGTTCCACGCGCCGACGATGTCGTTCCCGGTGGCGGGCACGCTCATGGTCGAACCGACCGAGAGCGAGGACCTCGCCGAGCTCGACCGCTTCGTCGACGCCATGCTCGCGATCCGGGCCGAGGCTGCAGCGGTCGAGCGCGGGGAGTGGCCGGCGGACGACAACCCGCTCGTGCACGCGCCGCACACCGCCTCGTCGGTCATCTCGGGGGAGTGGGCGCACGCCTACACCCGCGAGCAGGCCGTCTACCCGTTGCCGGGCATCAGCGGCCGGAAGTACTGGCCGCCGGTGCGTCGCATCGACCAGGCGTACGGGGATCGCAACCTGGTGTGCGCCTGCCCGCCGATCGAGGCGTTCGCCTGATCCCGACCGGCGCCGACACCCCGTCGTCGCCGTGCGCTCCGTGCCCCGTCCGGTCCTCCGGGCGGGGCACGGTCGTGTCCCGGCTGGTCACGGCACCCCGCGCAGTTCCGCCGTGCGGTCACGAACCGTCGTCCGGACCCGCGCCAACCGACAGTTCGTGACCACTCGGCGCGCCACCCACGGCATGTCCTGACCGCTCGACGCGGCCCCCGAGCCGTACCCCTGAGCGATGCTCGGCCGTCCCCCGACTTGCACAGAAGTGTGACGGAGTGCAATGGATTTCATGCGGATGCAACAAAAACGCACCCTTCACCGGCACGCGCGCGAATGTTGCATCTTCTCGCAAGGATCGTGCAAGTTGGTTACCGGCGTGTAACCGTTCGCCCCTGGGTTTGGACGCCGCTGTTCACCTTGCCTACGCTGCAAAGGTCAAACGCGCCCGGGCGACACCGCTGTGCCCTGCGCGTCCCATGCACCAGGAGGAACCTTGATCAAGAAGCGCGCCGGGCTTTCCGCCCTCGCCGTGCTCGGGGCCACAGCACTCGCCCTGACCGCCTGCTCCAGCAACAGCTCCGACGGGGGTGGCTCGGGCTCGGCGAACGCGTCCGGGATCGTCACCACGAACGGGAGTGAGCCGCAGAAGCCCCTCATCCCGTCGAACACCACCGAGACCGGTGGCGGCAAGGTCATCGACTCGCTGTTCGAGGGCCTCGTCTCGTACGACGCCGACGGCAAGCCCGTCAACGAGGTCGCGAAGAGCATCGACACCGATGACTCGAAGACCTTCGACATCAAACTGAACACGGGCTACACCTTCACGAACGGCGAGAAGGTCACCGCCGAGTCCTTCACGAAGGCGTGGAACTGGGCGGCCCAGTTCTCGAACAAGCAGAGCGCCTCGTACTTCTTCGAGAACATCGAGGGGTACAACGCCGAGAAGGACTCCGAGCTCACCGGCCTCAAGGTCGTGAACGACGACGAGTTCACCGTGAAGCTGAAGTCGGCACAGTCGGACTTCCCGCTCTCGCTCGGCTACTCGGCCTTCGTGCCGCTGCCGTCCTCGTTCTACGACGACACCAAGGCGTTCGGTGAGAACCCGATCGGCAACGGTCCGTACAAGCTCGACGGCAAGAAGGCCTGGACCCACAACCAGTCCATCAAGCTCGTCGCCAACAAGGACTACGAGGGCAAGCGCAAGCCGAAGAACGGTGGTCTGACGATCACGTTCTACACCTCGCAGGACACCGCCTACGCGGATGCTCAGGGCGGCAACCTCGATGTCCTCGACGCCGTGCCGGACGCCAACTTCCAGACGTACAAGTCCGACTTCCCGGACTCGAACGTCAACCAGCCCGCCGCGATCTTCCAGGGCATCTACCTGCCCTACTACCTGGACCACTGGAAGGGTGAAGAGGGCAAGCTCCGTCGCGAGGCCGTCTCGATGGCGATCAACCGCAAGGAGATCACCGACAAGATCTTCGACGGCACCCGCACCCCGGCCAAGGACTTCACCTCGCCGGTGATCGCCGGTTGGAACGACGACCTCGAGGGCTCTGACGTCCTGGAGTACGACAAGTCCGAGGCCAAGAAGCTCTGGGCCGAGGCCGACAAGATCTCGAAGTACGACGACACCCTCACCATCACGTACAACGCCGATGGTGGCCACCAGGCATGGGTGACCGCGGTCACGAACTCGATCTCGAGCACGCTCGGCATCAAGGCCGAAGGCAACGCGATCCCGACGTTCCAGGAGGCCCTCGACCTCCAGACGAACGACAAGCTCACGGGCGGCAGCCGCACCGGTTGGCAGGCCGACTACCCCTCGCTGTACAACTTCCTCGGCCCGACCATGGGCAAGGGCTCGTCGAGCAACTACGCGCGCTACGACTCGGCCGAGTACAACGAGCTGCTCGCGAAGGGCCGTTCGGCAGCAACTGTCGAAGAGGGCAACAAGATCTTCGACCAGGCTCAGGAACTCCTGTTCGAGGACCTGCCCGAGATCCCGCTCTGGTACTCCAACGTGACCGGTGTCTGGAACGCGGACAAGGTGTCGAACGTCAAGTTCGGCTGGAACTCGGTGCCGCTGTACTACGACGTCGAGGTCAAGAACTGACCCTGGTCTCGTAGAGACCACCACGCGAGCAGGTATCCTGCCTCGCGACCACCGGACGGGGGTTCGGGGGCCACATGGCCCCCGAACCCCCGTACCGCGGCGGTAAGACCTTCCCCCACACCGCGGGCGCCCTCCCGCACCGGACTTCCGTGCCGACCCTCGGACCGTCCACCCCTCACCACAATGAACCTGATCGACATCGCTCCGGACCGGGCAGTGATCTGATGCTCTGGTACCTCGGCAAGCGCCTCCTGCAACTCATCCCCGTGTTCTTCGGGGCCACGTTCCTCATCTACTTCATGGTCTTCTCGCTGCCCGGCGACCCGATCGCCGCGCTGTTCGGCGACCGCCAGCCGACACCGCAGGTGATCGAGCAGCTGCGACAGCAGTACAACCTCGACAAGCCGTTCATCGTGCAGTACCTGCTCTGGATCGGCGGCGTGTTCCGCGGCGACCTCGGCGTGACGTACTCGGGTCTGCCGGTCAGCTCGCAGCTCGCCTCGGCGTTCCCGATCACCGCCCGTCTGGCGATCCTGGCGCTGCTGTTCGAATCGGTCGCCGGCATCGTCGTCGGTGTCATCGCTGGTCTGCGCAAGGGCAAGCTGTTCGACGCCACCGCACTCGTCGTGTCGCTGCTGCTCATCTCGGTCCCGACCTTCGTCGTCGGGTTCCTGCTGCAGTACGTCTTCGGCATCAACCTCGGACTGTTCCGGGTGACGGTGTCCGGCGAAGCGCCGTGGGACGAACTCGTGTTGCCCGCGATCGTGCTCGCCTCGGTGTCGTTTGCGTACATCGTGCGTCTGACGCGCGCGAGCGTCGCCGAGAACATGAGTGCTGACTTCGTCCGCACCGCGACGGCCAAGGGCCTGCCCCGTCGTCGTGTCGTCGGCGTGCACATCTTCCGCAACTCACTCATCCCCGTGGTGACGTACCTGGGTGTCGACATCGGCAACCTGATGGTCGGCGCCGTGGTGACCGAGGGCATCTTCAACATCCACGGTGTGGGTGGCACGGTGTTCCAGGCCGTCAAGCTCGGCGAAGGACCGACCGTCGTGTCGTTCGTCGCCGTGATGGTCATCATCTTCATGCTCGCCAACCTCCTGGTCGACCTGCTCTACGCCGTCCTGGACCCGAGGATCCGCTATGCCAAGTAACGCCGCATCCCGCTCGGCGACGCACTACGTCGCTCCGATCGAGGAGACCCCGCTCCAAGCGGTCGACCAGGTCGACGAGAACGAGAAGACCCGGTCCACCTGGACCGATGCCTGGGACTCCATGCGTGTCCGCCCGATGTTCTGGGTGTCCGCCGTGCTCATCCTGCTCATCATCGTCGTGGCGTTGTTCCCTGGCCTCTTCACGCACATCGACCCGAGGAAGGCGATCCTCGCCAAGAGCAACGAAGGCTCGGAAGCAGGCCACATCTTCGGGTACAACCGCCAGGGCTACGACGTGTACTCACGTGTCATCTGGGGTGCACGGAACTCGCTGATCGTCGGCATCGTCGCCACGGTGCTGGTCACGATCGTCGGTGTCATCATCGGCGCTCTCGCCGGCTTCTACGGCGGATGGCTCGACACGATCGTGTCCCGCATCGCGGACATCTTCTTCTCCATCCCCACCGTGCTCGGCGCAATCGTGATCATGTCGGTCATCCCGGCGCGGAACGCGATCACAGTGGCGTTGGTCCTCGCCGCGTTCGCCTGGCCGCAGATCGCTCGCATCATGCGTGGTGCCGTGCTCAGCGCGAAGCAGTCCGACTATGTGATGGCCTCGGCCGCGCTCGGCGTGAGCCGCTTCAAGACGCTGGTCCGTCACGTGATCCCGAACTCCGTGGCCCCGGTCATCGTCGTGTCGACGGTGTCGCTCGGCACGTTCATCGTGGCTGAGGCGACCCTGTCGTTCCTCGGCATCGGGCTCCCGGACTCAGCGCTCAGCTGGGGCCTCGACATCGGAACCGCACAGGTCTCGATCCGAACGGCACCGTCGACGATCTTCTGGCCGTCGGCAGCCCTGTCCATCACCGTGCTCGCGTTCCTGCTCCTCGGTGACGTGGTGCGCGACGCGCTCGACCCGAAGGCGAGGGCCCGCCGATGAGCGAGACACTGACCCAGACGAACAGCAGCCGCACCGGCGGTTCCGGCGCCCCGCTGCTCGAGATCACCGACCTGCAGGTCGGCTTCAAGACCCAGGGCGGCCTCGTGCAGGCCGTCCGCGGCGTCAACCTCACCCTCGAGCAGGGCGAGCGCCTGGCCATCGTCGGCGAGTCCGGTTCGGGCAAGTCGACGAGCGCCCAGGCGATCATCAAGCTGCTCCCCGGCACCGGTGAGGTCACCGGTGGCTCGATCAAGTTCAACGGGCGCGAGCTCGTCGGGCTGAGCGACAAGGAGATGTCGGAGATCCGCGGGAAGGAGATCGGCTACGTCCCCCAGGACCCGATGTCGAACCTCAACCCGCTGTGGTCGATCGGCTTCCAGGTCGAAGAAGCGATCCGTGCGAACGGCATGGCGACCGGCAAGAAGGCAGTCCGTG
The DNA here is from genome assembly GCF_003234485.1 of Curtobacterium sp. MCLR17_034. Lineage (NCBI taxonomy): Bacteria > Bacillati > Actinomycetota > Actinomycetes > Micrococcales > Microbacteriaceae > Curtobacterium > Curtobacterium sp. MCLR17_034. Next base: position 55,598 of record NZ_QKTH01000010.1, on the reverse strand, counting down.
ACCGTGCTGTCGAGGTCCTGCAGGAGGCCGGCCTCGGCGACGCCTCGACCCGCCTGAAGCAGTACCCGCACGAGTTCTCCGGCGGCATGCGCCAGCGCGTGCTCATCGGCATCGGTCTGTCGAGCCGCCCGCAGCTGCTCATCGCCGACGAGCCGACGAGCGCGCTCGACGTGACCGTCCAGCGCGTCATCCTCGACCACCTCGAGAGCCTGACCCGCGACTTCGGCACCTCGGTGCTGTTCATCACGCACGACCTCGGCCTCGCCGCCGAGCGCGCCGAGAAGCTCGTCGTGATGTACAAGGGCCAGGTCGTCGAGGCCGGTCCCTCGAAGGAGATCCTCGCCAACCCGCAGCACCCGTACACGCAGCGGCTCGTCGCGGCGGCCCCGTCGCTGGCCAGCCGTCGCATCCAGTCGAAGGTGCAGCACGCGCGCGTCGACATCGCCGACGCCGGCAACGACGACGCCGAGCTGATCGCCCGGGCCCAGGAGCGCGAGCACCGTCCGGCCGAGGACCTCATCGTGGTGAAGAACCTCGAGAAGGTCTACAAGCTGCGCGGCAAGAGCCTCGCCACCCGCGAGCTCAAGGCCGTCGACGACGTGTCGTTCTCGATCCAGAAGGGCACCACCACGGCGCTCGTCGGCGAGTCCGGTTCGGGCAAGTCGACCGTCGCGAAGCTCGTCCTGCAGCTCGAGAGCATCACGAGCGGCACCGTGCAGTTCGACGGCATCGACATCGGCGCGCTGAAGGGCAAGGACCTCTTCGACTTCCGCCGCCGCGTGCAGCCGGTGTTCCAGGACCCGTACGGCTCCCTGGACCCGATGTACAACGTCGGGAACACGATCGCCGAGCCGCTCGCCACGCACAAGGTGGGCGACAAGGCCTCGCGTCGCGCCCGGGTGCTGGAGCTGCTCGACCAGGTCGCGCTGCCGAAGTCGATGGTCAACCGCTACCCGAACGAGCTGTCCGGTGGCCAGCGACAGCGCATCGCCGTCGCCCGCGCGCTGGCGCTCAAGCCGGAGGTCATCGTCCTCGACGAGGCAGTCTCCGCGCTCGACGTGCTCGTGCAGGGCCAGATCCTCGACCTGCTCACCGAGCTGCAGACCGAGCTCGGCCTGACCTACCTGTTCATCACGCACGACCTCGCGGTCGTCCGCCTCGTCGCGGACAACGTGTGCGTCATGCGCCGTGGGCAGATCGTCGAGAAGGCGACGACCGACGAGGTCTTCGCCGCCCCGAAGGAGCAGTACACGAAGGACCTCCTGGCCGCCATCCCCGGCGCCGGGTTCGAGTTCGGACGCTGATCCACCTGGACACGAACGAGGCCGGACGCCCCGTCGTCCTCCGCGCTGGTCGCGGGGGCGCGGTGGCGTCCGGCCTCGTCGCCGTCCTGGGCCTGTTCCTGCTCGGCGATGCGGCGTTCCGGGGGAGCTGGGACGTCGTCCTCCGTGCCGCCGGCCCGATCGCCGTGCTCGTCTGGGCGCTCTGGGTCCTGACCTACCGCCCGTGCATCGTCATCGACGAGCGCGCGGTCACCGTGGTCAACCCGCTCCGCCGCACCGTGGTGCCGTGGCAGGCCGTCGCCGACGTCCGGCTCCGCTGGCAGATCGTGATCGAGACGGTCGCCGGCCGGAAGGTCCAGTGCTGGGGTGGGCCGTCGCTGCCGCGGCCGAAACCGGCCCGGCGCGGTGAGCGGGCCGTCCTGCGACAGCCCGACGAGATGACGGTGCTGCTCGACCGCTGGTCCGAGCACCGCGACGGCACCGGCGCCGGCGACGCCGTGCGCGGCTGGGACGTGCCGGCCCTGGCGGTCGGCGCAGCGGCGCTGGCGCTGCTCGCCGCTTCGCTGCTCAGCCTGTGGCTGGGGGCCTGACGCGGCTCGCGATCGCGACCACACGACGGACGGGAGGCCCGGTACCAGCTGGTACCGGGCCTCCCGTCCGTCCGTTGGTCACGTCCACTGCCGCGCTCGGTGAGCAGGAATGGTCGAGTCCGCGGACGGGACCCGACCATTCCTGCTCACGATCTGGAGCGGTGAACGTGACCGGCGTCGTCAGACGACCGCGCCGACCCGCTCGGTGAGCAGGTGCTCCTGGTCGGTCTGGATGCAGGCGACACCGCGGCCGTGCACGGGCTCGAGACCCGGGTCGATCGTGCGGCACTGCTCCTGCCGGCCCTCGTCGAGGAGCTGGTAGAGCGGGCAGCGCGTGCGGAACCGGCAGCCGTCGATGCGCTCCGTGGGGGAGGGCAGGTCGCCGTCGAGCAGGATGCGCCCGCGGGCGGCCTCGGCCATGGGGTCCGGCACCGGCACGGCCGACAGCAGGGCCCGCGTGTACGGGTGCTGGGGGTCCGAGAACACCGCGTCGCCGTCGCCGTACTCGACGATGCGGCCGAGGTACATGACCGCGACGTCGTCGGCGATGTGCCGGACGACGGACAGGTCGTGCGCCACGAACAGGTAGGACAGCCCGAGGCGGTGCTTGAGGTCCTCGAGCAGGTTGATCACACCGGCCTGCACCGAGACGTCGAGCGCGGAGACCGGCTCGTCGAGCACCAGGATCTTCGGCTCGACGATGAGCGCACGGGCGATGCCGATGCGCTGCCGCTGGCCGCCGGAGAACTCGTGCGGGTACCGGTCGATGTAGCTCGGCTCGAGCCCGACCAGCTCGAGGACCTCGCGCACCCGCCGGCGGATCTCGTCCTTCGCGACGCCGTGCACGGTGAGGGGTTCACCGATCACCGAGCCGATGTCGAGGCGCGGGTCGATCGACGCCATCGGGTCCTGGAACACGACCTGGATGTCGCGGCGCAGTGCCAGACGGTCCTTCTTGGACAGCGAGGCGGTGTCGACGCCGTTCACCCGGATGGTGCCGTGCTGGGCCCCGGCGAGCTCGAGGATCTCCATGATGGTGGTCGTCTTGCCGCAGCCGGACTCGCCGACCAGACCGAGCACCTGGCCGCGCTTGAGCGTCAGGGAGATGCCGTCCACCGCGTGCACCTCGCCGATCTGCCGGCGGAAGAGCGCGCCCTTGGTGAGCGGGAACGTCTTGACGACGTCCTGCAGCTCGAGCACGACCTCGTCGCCGTGGTCGACCGCTGCCTCGGGGACGTCCTCGGGGCGGGGGAAGATCTCCGAGCGCTCGAGGGTGCCCGCGGCGATCTCGTCGCGACGGATGCACGCGGCGGTGTGGTCGTCGAGCAGGGTGCCGTTGCCGATCGTCTGGACGGCACCGGTCAGGACCGGGTTGTCGGCGCTCTGCGGCACCGTCGGTGCGACGAGGGCGGGTTCGCCGTCGCGGCACGCGTCGATGACGGCGGGGCAGCGGTCGGCGAACGGGCAGCCGGTCGGCTTCTGCGTGAGCAGGGGCGGGCGGCCGTCGAGCGGGACGAGCCGCTCGGTGCGGGCGGACGTCATGTTCGGCATCGAGCGGAGCAGCCCGATCGTGTACGGCATCACCGGTTCACGGAACAGGGGGAGCACCGGCGCCGTCTCGACGATCCGGCCGGCGTACATCACGGCGACGCGGTCGGCGTTGCCGGCGACGACGCCGAGGTCGTGCGTGATGAGCACGACGGCCGCACCGGTCATGTCCTTGGCGGTCTGCAGCACGTCGAGGATCTGCGCCTGGATCGTCACGTCGAGCGCCGTGGTGGGCTCGTCCGCGATGATCAGCTTCGGGTCGTTCGCGATCGCGATGGCGATCATCGCGCGCTGGCGCATGCCGCCGGAGAACTCGTGCGGGAACGCGTCGAGTCGTCGCGCCGGGTTCGGGATGCCGACGATGCGCAGGAGTTCCTCGGCGCGGGTGCGTGCGGCGTGCTGGGTGAGGGAGCGGTCGTGCAGGCGCAGGCCCTCGATGATCTGCTGGCCGATCGTGTACACCGGCGTCAATGCGGACAGCGGGTCCTGGAACACCATCGCGATGTCCCGACCGCGCAGCGCCGACATCTCGCGGTCGTTCCTGCCGACGAGCTCCTGCCCATCGAACCGGATGCTGCCCTGCACCTGGGCGGACGACGGCAGCAGGCCCATCACGGCCATCGAGGACACCGACTTGCCGGAACCCGACTCGCCCACGATGCCGAGGAACTCACCGGGGGCCACCGAGTAGTCGACACCCCGGACCGCGTAGACGGGCTTGGTCTTCGGGTTGAACGTGACCGACAGGTCGGACACGGTGAGCAGCGGCTCAGTCACGGTTGGCTCCGGAGGTGGGGTCGATGGCGTCGCGCAGGGCGTCGCCGAGCAGGCTGGTCGAGAGCACGGTCGCGACGAGCGTCGCGGCGGGCAGGACGAACAGCCACGGGCGGGTGACGGCGGACTGGCTGCCGGCGGCGAGCAGGGTGCCGAGCGACACGTCGGGGATCTGGATGCCGAAGCCGAAGAAGCTCAGCGAGCTCTCCGCCAGGATCGCGGCGCCGACGCCGAGCGTGGCGTCGATGATGAGCAGCGACGCCACGTTCGGCAGGATGTGCCGACGGATGATCGTGAACGCCGGGACGCCCATGAACCGGGCGGCCTTGACGTAGTCGCGTTCGCGGAGCGACATCGTCTGCCCGCGGATCACCCGGGCCATCACCATCCAGCTGAACACCGCGAGGCCGACGATGAGGGCAACCCATGTCAGGTTCTTGAACACCGGGCTGAGCAGCACGAGCGCGTAGAACGACGGGATCACGAGCAGCAGGTCGATGACCCACACGAGCAGCCGGTCGGTGAGGCCGCCGAAGTACCCGGCGATCGCGCCGACGATGCCGGCGATCAGGGTCGCTGCCGGTCCGGCGATCAGGCCGATGAGCAGCGACTTCTGCAGGCCGACCAGGGTCTGCGCGTAGATGTCCTGGCCGATGTCGTTCGTGCCGAACCAGTGCGCGGCGCTCGGCGGCATGCCGAACGCCAGCCCGTCGGAGTCGACGGCGTTCCAGTGGTACAGGTACGGGCCGAGGAACGCCCAGAGGATGATGAGGAGCAGGGCGCTGCCACCGATGCGTGCGCGCCAGGTGCCGAACACCTTGCGCCAGAGCGGGGTGCGGCCGCCCTTCACCTCGATGACGTGCGCCGGCGTCCCGGCGTTGCCGTCGCCGGGGTCACCGGCGGTGGTCGTGGTCGTGGGGTCGAGAACAGACACGGGTCACACCCTCACTCGCGGGTCGAGCGCGGCGTACAGCAGGTCCGCGAGGGTCCCTGCGATGAGCACGAGGATCGCCGTGAAGAGGATCGTGCCCGACGCCGCGTTGATGTCGTTGTTGCTGATGCTCTGGACGAAGTACTCGCCCATGCCGTGCCAGCTGAAGACCAGCTCGGTGATGCTCGCGCCGGTCAGGATGAGTCCGAACGAGTACGCGAAGAAGGTCGACATCGGGATGAGGGCGACCCGCACACCGTGGCGCATGATCGCCGAGCCGCGGGTGCGGCCCTTCGACCGTGCGGTCCGGATGAAGTCGTTCGACAGCACGTCGAGCATCGCCGAGCGCTGGTAGCGCGAGTAGGTGGCGACGGCGCCGATGGTCAGCGAGATCGTCGGTAACAACAGGTGCACGAGCCGGTCGCCGAGCACCGGGAAGAACCCGGTCACCCCCGGCGTGTACTCGCCGGTGAACCGGATCACCTGCGTCCCCACGCCCTGGTTGAGCGTGGTCGCGAGGATCATCAGCACGACCGCGATGACGAAGGTCGGGGTGGCGAGCACAGCGAACGACAGGTACGTCGACACCTGGTCGGAGGTGCGGTACTGCCGGACCGCGTTCCAGACGCCGAGGAGCACCCCGAGGATCGCGCCGAGCAGTGTGCCGATCACGAGCAGCCGCAGGCTCGTCCCGGAGCGGGCGATGATGTCGGCCGTCACCTCGGTGCCGCGGGTGCTCATGCCCAGCGAGCCGTGCGTCACCAGCCCGACCCACCAGTCCCAGGTGCGGACGAGGAGCGGGGTGTCCGGATCGGCGCCGAGCTTGCGGAGCGACGCCTGGATGGTGCCCGGCGGCACGGCCGGGTTGCGCCCCAGGAACCGGGCTGCCGGGTTGAGCGTCGTGCTGGCGAGGATGTACCCGAGCGTGGTCGCCACGATCGTCAGGACGATGTAGTTGACGATCCGCTTTGCGATGAAGGCGAGCATGTGGTTCGTGACCTCTGGGTGCGGCCGTCCGACCGGACGGCGTTGTCGGTGGCGACAGGCTAGCCGTTCGAGCGACTGGGTGGGACAACGGAAGTGACGCTATGCAACATTCGTTACGAGCGTGTTTCGATTCATCGCACAGACCCTTGTGCCGCCTTCGGATGTGGCTAGGGTTCTCAACCAACAGGCGCGACGGCGGGGGCCGCCGCGGTCCAGCGCGATCTGCGCGAACCACAACGAAAGGGAATCCTCGCCATGCGAAAGAGGATCAAGGGCATCGCCGTCCTGGCCACCGCTGCGGCAGCTGCCGTCGTGCTGGCAGGCTGCTCCGGCGGCGGAGAAGCGGGCGGCGACAACTCCGCGGTCGCCGAGTCGTCGCTGAAGTCGACCGGCTGGACCGTCGCGGACCGCGCGGACGTCAAGGACGGCGGGTCGATCACCCTGCCGATCGACACGGCTCCGGCGAACTGGCAGCTGCTCAACCTGGACTCGGGGACCGTCGACGACACGACGATCTCGCAGACCTACCTGCCGAGCTTCATCCAGTTCAAGGAGAACGGTGAGTGGGAGGCGAACAAGGACTACGCGACGTCCGTCGAGCTGACCAAGGACTCGCCCCAGACCGTCGAGATCAAGATCAACCCGAAGGCCGTGTGGTCGGACGGCACCCCGATCAGCGCGAAGGACGTCATCGCGAACTGGAAGGCGCTGAACGGCTCCGACAAGGCCTTCGCGCCGCTGTCCACCAACGTGTGGGAGGACGTGGACTCGGTCAAGCAGGGCTCCGACGAGCGTGACGTCATCATGACGTTCTCGAAGACCAACGCCGACTGGGCGAGCGTCTTGACCGCCATCTACCCGTACTGGGCCGTCGACACCCCGGACCACTTCAACAAGGCCTGGGCCAAGGCGCCGTACGCCGCCGACGGCAAGACCTACGTCTCCGGTGGTCCGTACATCCTGAAGTCCTTCGACACCAACGGTGGCGTCGTGACCTTCGAGAAGAACTCCAAGTGGTGGGGTGACGAGGGCAAGCTCGACACGATCGTCTTCAAGACGGTCTCGCGTGACGGCGTCGCCCAGGCGTACGGCAACAAGGAGCTCGACGCGTTCAACCTGAACGGCAGCGCCGACAACCTCAAGACGGCGAACTCGCGGTCCGACTCGAAGATCGAGCGCTCGCTCGGCACCACGCAGCGTCAGATCACGCTGAACGGCACCTCGGACGTCTTCAAGGACCAGGACGTGCGCCAGGCGTTCGCACAGGCCATCAACCGCAAGGTCGTGGCCCAGGCGATCCTGTCGCCGGTGAAGAGCCCGGGCGACGTGCTCAACAACCTCGTCTACCTGCCCGGACAGCAGGGCTACGAGGACGACGCGTCGAGCGTCTACGGCTACAGCACCGACAAGGCGAAGTCGAAGCTCGAGGACGCCGGCTGGAAGATCGGTTCGGACGGCTACGCGACCAAGGGCGGCAAGGAACTCGACGTCCGCTTCGTGATCCCGTCGGACAACCCGAACTCGGCGAACGTCGCGCAGCTCGTGCAGCAGCAGACCAAGCTCGCCGGCTTCAAGGTGACCATCGACACCGTGCCCACCGACGACTTCTTCACGAAGTACATCACCACGACGACGCGTGACTTCGACGCCACGTACTTCGCGTGGCAGGGCACGCCGTTCCCGATCTCGTCGCTGAAGTCGATCTACTACCCCGCCGACGCCGGCCAGAACTACTCCGGCGTGACGGACGACTCGCTCGGTGCCGCGTGGGACAAGGCGAACGGCGAGCTCGACCCGGATGCCCGCATCAAGGACGCGCAGGCCATCGACAAGAAGATCGTCGCGGTCGCCGGCACCATCCCGCTGTTCGCCGAGCCGTACGCCTGGGGTGTGCGCAAGGACCTGGTGAACTACGGTCCGGCGCAGTTCCAGCAGTCCTCGGTCAAGTGGCAGGACGTCGGCTACACGAAGTAGTCGCCGCCCCGTTCACGAACGACACCCCCGACGTCGCACGACGTCGGGGGTGTCGTTCTGCTGCGTGACCGCTAGAACCGTGCCGCCGCCAGCGACGCCGCGACCCCGAGGACGACCATCGCCAGGATCGTCCAGCCGTGGGTGCGGTGCGTGATCGGCGCAGCCGTCACGGTCGACGGAGGTGGGCCGTCCTGCTCGGCCGGGGCGGGCACGTGGGCCAGCATCCGCGCGGCCGCAGCATCGACGTCCAGGTGATCCGGGCCTCCCGGCTGGTCACCGCTGTGTGCGGCGAGACGCGCCGTCGGGCGGGTCGCGATCCAGACGCGGCGGACGCCCTCGCTGGTGACCACCTCGATGCCGTACTTCGTGCGCACCTCGCTGATGCGGGACCAGGTGTAGGTGCTGGTCCGCCGGACGTCCACGATGCGCAGGTGCTCCGGCGTCAGCTCGATCCGGGGACGCCACAGCGCTGCCCAGGCGACGAACGCGACGGCGATGCTCGGGATCGGCACGAGCCAGGGGGCGCCGCCGCCGAGCAGCGCCAGTGGGACGAGCACGACGGCCACGACCCAGAGGACGACGGCGAGGGCGCGCAGGCCGGGGGCGACGATGGTGGTGGGCACCGGACGAGGGTACGAGATGCCTCCCCGGAGACGCCCGGGGAGCGGGTGTGACACACCGGCGCGTATCTCCGGACGACCCGATTCCCCGGGGAGGCAGATCCTGGACGGACCCTCGTGCCGTCAATGGTCGTCGCCCCCAGTTGGGGTGTCAATACCCCATCGCGACGCATTCAGGGGAATCCCACGCCGAGGACTACGAAACGAGCAGTTCGATCTGTTCGCGGATGGTCTCGGCCTTCGGGAACCGCAGACCGACCAGGCCGATGTGCCGCCACCGGACCACGCCGTCGGGGCCGATCACGAAGACCGACCGACGCAGGCCGATGCCCGGGGCCTGCACCCCGTAGGCGCGGATCACCGAGCCGGCGGTGTCACTGAGCAGCGGGAACGCGAGCGAGGAGCCGCGGGCGAACCCCTCGTGCGAGTCGAGTGCCTGCGGGCTGATGCCCCACACGGTGGCGCCGAGGTCGGTGAACTCGTCGAGTTCGGCCTGGTAGCTGCAGAGCTGGGCCGTGCAGACCGCGGTCGCGTCGCCCGGGTAGAAGGCCAGCACCACGGTGCGGCCGATCTCGGCGGACAGGTCGTACTCGTCGTCCGAGCGGACGCCGCCGCGCACGACCATCCCCGGCAGGGTGAACGACGGGGCGGACTCGCCGATCGCGGGGATGCTCATGGGTCTCACGGTAGGGCGGCCCGGCGGTGGTTGCCCCTCGGCGCGCTGTGCGGGGGCTGTGGATGCGCTCCGCGGCCTACGAGAACAACTGCGGGAACGCGTGCGCCACCCAGGGGTACCCGACGAAGACCACCGCGTCGAGCAGGGCGTGTGTGATGACGAGCGGCAGGAGTCGGCCCCACCTCGTGTAGATCCAGCCGAACACGATGCCCATCACCGCGTTGCCGATGAACGCGCCGAACCCCTGGTACAGGTGGTAGCTGCCGCGCAGCAGGGCGGTCGACAAGATCATCTGCCAGCGGCCCCACCCGAGGTCGCCGAGACGGGCGTAGAGGTACCCGATCACGATCACCTCTTCCTGCAGGCCCGAGCGGATCGCGGACAGCAGCAGGACCGGGACCGTCCACCAGTACGAGTTCAGCGCGGCGGCGTCGACCGCGACCGTGATGCCGAGCGCCCGCCCCGCGAAGTACAGCGCGAGCCCCGGGATCCCGATGCACAGGGCGATGAGCGCCGGGCCGCCCAGGTCCGGCTTCGCCCGGAACCGGTCGATCCCGAGCCGCCCGAGGTGCGGCCGCGACGTGCTCCACAGCAGGTAGCAGACGAGCGCCACCGGGGCCAGGTCCACCGCGATGCCGAGGAGCTGCCGGGCGAGGTCGACGTACTGCACCGTCGTCGACGAGGTGTTCAGCGCCGTCGACTGCTCGCCGAGCGGGGTCGTCTGGGACAGGTCGTCGATGATCTGCAGGATCGAGTAGAGGGCGCTGGCGCCGAGCGAGAGCAGCAGGACGATGGTGATCTCGACCCACGTTCGCCGACGGCTCATGCGCTGTACTCCTGTCGCTTGCGAACTACCGGTAGACTGGCGTGTCGGGCGTTCTGCCCACGGGTGCGGTGCTGTGAAAACACTGGCCCGACACTCTCCCAGAAATTGAAGGATGTCCTGTATGGCGCTCGCCACCCGGTCCGACCTGCGCAACGTCGCCATCGTGGCACACGTCGACCACGGCAAGACCACCCTCGTCGACGCGATGCTCACGCAGACCAACTCGTTCGACGCCCACTTCGAGGGCGAAGACCGCATGATGGACTCGAACGACCTCGAGCGCGAGAAGGGCATCACGATCCTCGCGAAGAACACGTCGGTGCTCTACAACGGCAAGCACGCGACCGAGTTCGGCGCGGACGGCCCCATCACCATCAACGTGATCGACACGCCCGGTCACGCCGACTTCGGTGGTGAGGTCGAGCGCGGCCTCTCCATGGTCGACGGTGTCGTGCTGCTCGTCGACGCCTCCGAAGGTCCCCTGCCCCAGACCCGCTTCGTGCTGCGCAAGGCGCTCGCCGCGAAGCTCCCGGTGATCCTGCTCGTCAACAAGACGGACCGGCCCGACTCCCGCATCGACGAGGTCGTCTCCGAGTCCCAGGACCTGCTCCTCGGCCTCGCCTCCGACCTGTCGGACGAGGTCGACGACCTCGACCTCGACGCGATCCTCGACGTCCCGGTGGTCTACGCCTCGGGTCGCAACGGTGCCGCGTCGCGCAACAAGCCGAACGACGGCGAGCTGCCCGACAACGACGACCTCGAGCCGCTGTTCGAAGCGATCCTCCAGCACGTCCCGGCCCCGAAGTACGACGACGAGCACCCGCTGCAGGCGCACGTCACGAACCTCGACGCCTCCCCGTTCCTCGGTCGCCTGGCGCTCCTGCGCATCTTCCACGGCACCATGAAGAAGGGCCAGACGGTCGCGTGGGTCAAGCACGACGGCACCGTCGTCAACGCCCGCATCACCGAGCTCCTCATCACGAAGGCGCTCGACCGCTACCCGGCCGAGTCGGCGGGCCCCGGTGACATCGTCGCCGTCGCCGGCTTCGACACGATCACCATCGGCGAGACCCTGACCGACCCCGAGGACGTCCGCCCGCTGCCGACCATCACGGTCGACGACCCGGCGATCTCGATGACGATCGGCACGAACACCAGCCCGCTCGTCGGCAAGGTCAAGGGCCACAAGCTGACCGCCCGCATGGTCAAGGAGCGCCTCGACCGCGAGCTCGTCGGCAACGTCTCGCTCAAGGTCCTCGACATCGGCCGCCCCGACGCGTGGGAGGTCCAGGGTCGTGGTGAGCTCGCACTCGCCATCCTGGTCGAGCAGATGCGTCGCGAGGGCTTCGAGCTCACCGTCGGCAAGCCGCAGGTGGTCACGAAGCGTGACGAGAACGGCAAGCTGCAGGAGCCGTACGAGCACATGACGATCGACACGCCGGAGGAGTACCTCGGCGCGATCACGCAGCTCATGGCCGCTCGCAAGGGCCGCATGGAGAACATGACGAACCACGGCACGGGCTGGGTTCGCATGGAGTTCATCGTCCCGTCGCGCGGTCTGATCGGCTTCCGCACGTCCTTCCTCACGGAGACCCGTGGCACCGGCATCGCCAACGCGATCTTCCACGGCTACGACGAGTGGGCCGGCGCGATCCAGACCCGCATCAACGGCTCGATCGTCTCCGACCGCTCCGGTGTGGTGACGCCGTTCGCCATCACGAACCTCCAGGAGCGGATGTCGTTCTTCGTCAACCCGACCGAAGAGGTCTACGAGGGCATGGTCATCGGCGAGAACTCGCGCGCCGACGACATGGACGTGAACATCACCAAAGAGAAGAAGCTCACCAACATGCGGTCGGCCAACGCCGACACGTTCGAGTCGATGACGCCGTCGCGTCAGCTCTCGTTGGAGGAGTGCCTCGAGTTCGCCCGTGAGGACGAGTGCGTCGAGGTCACCCCCGCCGCCGTGCGCATCCGCAAGGTCGAGCTGGACGCGTCGGCTCGCCAGCGCTCCTACGCGCGTCTCAAGCGCCAGGACGCGTAAGCACCAGCACGAGCAACACGCGCGGAGGCCCGTCCTCCGTCCGACGGCCCGGTCACCTGCAACAGGTGGCCGGGCCGTTCGCGGTTGTACCGTGGTCAGCGTGACTCTCGACCTGCTCTCGATCTACCAGGACCTGCACGCCCACCCGGAGCTCGGCTTCCAGGAGCACCGCACCGCCGGTGTCATCACTGCGAAGCTCGCCGAGATCGGTGGGATCGAGGTGACGACGGGCGTCGGCGGCACCGGCGTCGTCGGTGTCGTGTCGAACGGCGAGGGCCCCGTGGTCTGGCTCCGCGCCGACATGGACGGCCTGCCCGTGCAGGAACGCACCGGCCTGTCCTACGCCAGCGAGCACGTCGGCACCGATGACGAGGGCCGCGAGGTCCCGACCATGCACGCCTGCGGCCACGACATCCACGTCACGTGGCTGCTCGGCACGCTGGAGCGCCTGGTCGCCACCACGGGGGACTGGCGCGGCACGGTCGTGGCCGTCTTCCAGCCTGCTGAAGAGGTCATCTCCGGCGCCCGCGCGATGGTCGAGGACGGCCTGGTCGAGCGGTTCCCGAAGCCGGACGTCGTGCTCGGGCAGCACTCCGCACCCGCACCGGTCGGCATCGTCGCGGTCGGCACCGGCCCCGTGATGGCGTCGAGCGACCGGCTGACGGTGACCTTCAACGGCCGTGGGGCGCACGGTTCTGCGCCGCAGGCCTCGCTCGACCCGGTCGTCACCGCGGCCTCGGCCGTCGTGCGGCTGCAGACGGTCGTCGCCCGCGAGGTCTCGCCGAGCGACGCGGGGGTCGTCACCGTCGGCAGCTTCCACGCCGGCACGCGGGCGAACATCATCCCCGACGAGGCCGTGATCGAGATCTCGACCCGGGCCCGCAACGAGGAGACCCGCCAGCGCATCATCGCCTCGATCGAGCGCATCGTCCGGGCCGAGAGCACGGCCGGAGGCCTGTCCGAGCCGACGATCGTGCGCGCGCCGGGCGCCGAGGTCACCGTGAACGACGCCGAGGCCGCCGCCACCGTGCTCGAGGCCATCCGCGCCGAGGTGCCGGGAGCCCGCGACCTGGAGATCGGGCTCGCCATGGCGTCGGAGGACGTCGGCCAGCTCGCCACCGCCGCCGGAACGCCGCTCGTGTACTGGTTCACGGGCATCACCGACCCGGAGCGCTTCCGCCGCGGCGAGGAGATCCCGAGCAACCACTCGCCGTTCTACGCGCCGCAGGCCGAGACCGCGATCCCGGTCGGCGTCGACGCCCTGGTCGCGGCGACGCGCGCCTACGTCGCCTGACACCTTCTTCGGGAAGGAGGCCCGGGGCGGCCCCGCCGCGCACGTGACCGCCCCGGGGACGGCACGTTCACAGCCAACTCGCGCCGGGCCTCCCGGCTCGTCCGTTACGGTCGCGCCATGCGTTCCCTCCGTACCCCGCTGATCGCCGCCGTCGCTGCCAGCATCGCCCTGGCCGGACTCACCGGCTGCTCGACCCAGGCCGTGCAGCAGGCCACCGACCTCGGGTCCTCCGTCGCGTCGAACGTCGCCGACGGGATCGCGGGCATCGACGGCAAGGCGATCCAGGACGGCATGTCCTCGGTCGCCGGCGGCATCGACGGCGCGCTCGACACGGCGCTCAAGGGTGCCGATGTGACCTCCGACGGCAAGGTGCCGGACGGGTTCCCGTCGGCCGACGTCCCGCTCGTCGACGGCACCGTGCTCGGTGGGGGAGCCGGACCGAACGGCTCGGGGTGGGTCGCGCAGGTCCGGGCGGCCTCCGTCGATGACTTCCAGGCCGCTGTCCAGCAGCTCACCGACGCCGGGTACACCGAGTCGGCCAAGCGTGCGGACTCGTCGAGCGCGTTCGGCATGTTCCGGAGCGACGCCTACCGCGTCGTCCTGACCTTCTCGGAGACCAAGGACAGCGGCGGCGTCACGGCGACCTACATCGTCACGCCCCGCTAGTCCCGTACCCTTGGGGACGATGTCGAAGGTCCCCGCCACGCGCCCCGAGCGCGTCCTGATCGTGCACGCCCACCCCGACGACGAGACGCTCTCGTCGGGCGGGACCATCGCGACCCTACTCGAGCGCGGCGCCGAGGTGACCGTGCTCACCGCGACCCGGGGCGAGCGCGGCGAGATGCTCACGGAGCAGTTGGCCCCGCTGGCTGGCGACCCCGCGCGGGTGGCACGGCACCGGGAGACCGAGATCGCCGCGGCCCTCGCCGCCCTCGGTGGTCCGCAGCACCTGTGGCTCGGCGGGCGCGGTGCCCGGCCGACCGACCTGCCGGAGCGTCGCTACGTCGACTCGGGCATGCAGTGGGGCCCGGACGGGCGGGCCACCGCCGCGGACGACGCCCCGGCCGACTCGCTCACCGCAGCGAACCTGGGCGAGGTGGTGGACGACGTCCGCGCCGCGATCCGCTCCTCCGGTGCCGACGCCGTGATCAGCTACGCCGACGACGGCGGCTACGGGCACCCTGACCACGTGCGGATGCACCACGCGGCGCAGTACGCGGCCCGTGCCGAAGAGGTCCCGTTCTCGACGATCGTCGACCCCGCCAGCGGCCAGGCCGACGTCACGGTCGACGTCCTGCCGGTCCGGGCCAAGGTGCGTGCGGCCGTCGAGCAGTACCACTCCCAGGTCGCCGTCGACCCCGTGGATCCCGCCGACCCGAGCGCTCTGTCGTGGGTGATGCCGCACGGCGTCCGGCAGCACGCCCCGGCGGTCGAGGCGTTCCGGCACGACGCGGCCCCGCAGCCGGCGGCGCCGCAGACCTACGCCGAGATGTCCGGCCAGGGCAAGGCCGCGGCGGTCGTCGTCTCGCTGCTGCTCGGACTGCTCGCCGGTGGCCTCGGGACGGTCACGCACCAGCAGACGCTCGGCGCGATCCCGGTCGGGCTCGTCGTCACCACCCTCATCGTGCTCGGCCTGACCGTGGGCGTGCGGCTCGTCTACCGTTCGCGGGCGATGGTCGCGGCGATCGGGATCGGGATCCTCGTCGCGACACAGGTGCTCGTGTCGGTCGGCGGGGAGAGCTCGCCGCTCGTCCTCGCCAACGCGGCCGGGTACGTCTGGACGTTCGCCCCCGCGGTCATCGCAGCCCTGGTCCTCGCGTGGCCGGACCTGTCGGGGCTGCGGTCCCGGACGGCCCCGGGCCGCGAGTAGACTCGAAGCCGCTCGTCGAAGGGAGCACCCGAACCGTGACCTACGTGATCGCCCAGCCGTGTGTCGACGTCAAGGACCGCGCCTGCATCGACGAATGCCCGGTCGACTGCATCTACGAGGGCGACCGCTCGCTCTACATCCACCCCGACGAGTGCGTCGACTGCGGTGCGTGTGAGCCGGTCTGCCCCGTCGAGGCCATCTACTACGAGGACGACCTGCCCGACCAGTGGGCCGACTACTACAAGGCCAACGTCGAGTTCTTCGACGAGGTCGGGTCGCCCGGCGGCGCTGCGAAGGTCGGCGTGATCCACAAGGACCACCCCGTCGTCGCGGCCGAGCCCGTCCGCGGCTGACCGGACCCCCCTCGTGGCGCTCGACCTCCCCGACTTCCCCTGGGACCAGCTCGTCCCGTTCAAGCAGCGCGCCGCGGCGTACGAGGGCGGCATCGTCGACCTCAGCGTCGGATCGCCCGTCGACCCCACGCCCGAGGTCGTCCGCACCGCCCTGGCCACCGCGACCGATGCGCACGCCTACCCGCAGGTCGCCGGCACCCCGGCGCTGCGGCAGGCCATCGCGGACTGGTACGGCCGTCGGCACGGCGTCGCCCTGACCGAGGCGAACGCGCTGCCGACGATCGGCTCGAAGGAGTTCATCGCGGGCCTGGCGCTCTGGCTCGGCATCGGGCCCGGTGACACCGTGGTGTTCCCGGCCGCCGCGTACCCGACGTACGAGCTCGGCGCCGCACTGGTCCGGGCCGAGGCCCTCGCGTCGGACGACCCCGCCGCGTGGCCGTCCACCACCAAGCTCGTGTGGCTGAACTCCCCGGGCAACCCCGACGGCCGCGTGCTGACCATCGACGAGCTCCGCGCCGCCGTGGTGCGCGCCCGCGAGCTCGGAGCCGTCATCGTCGGCGACGAGTGCTACGCCGAGCTCGGGTGGGACCCGGAGTACCCCACCACGCCGACGCCCACGATCCTCGACCGCCGGGTCGTCGGCGACTCGCTCGACGGCGTGCTGAGCGTGTACTCGCTGTCGAAGCAGTCGAACCTCGCCGGCTACCGTGCGGCCTTCGTCGCCGGTGACGCCGCGATCCTGGCCGACGTCCTGGCCGTCCGGAAGCACGCCGGGCTCATGCCGCCGCTGCCTGTGCAGCAGGCCATGGTCGTCGCGCTCCAGGACGAGACCCACGTGCAGCAGCAGAAGGCCCGCTACCGCGCGCGACGGAACATGCTCCGGCGAGCACTCGAGGATGCCGGGTTCCGGATCGACCACAGCGAGGCCGGGCTCTACCTCTGGGCCACCCGGGGCGAACCCGCACTCGACACCGTGGCCTGGCTCGCCGACCGCGGGATCCTCGTCGCACCGGGCACGTTCTACGGTGCGGCAGGGGGCGAGCACGTCCGCGTGGCCCTGACCGCGACCGACGAACGCATCGCCGCAGCGTCGCAGCGACTGGCGAGCAGCCGTCGCCTCGGCACCGCGTAGCACGGACACGAGTGGTTCCGGTGGTGCCCGCAATCCGTGGGAACCACCAAATCGTCACCTGGGATGTGTGCACGACCGACAGGTGCCGCGATTAGGCTGTCCTCGTGACTGACACTGCCAATGACGCTCAGAAGACGGCCACACCGCCCACCACGCCCGTCCCCGTGAGTCCCGCCGCTGAACAGCAGGGCGCGATCGCGACGCTGACGTTCCCGGGTGGCACGGCGGAGTTCCCGATCCTGCAGAGCGTCGACGGCGCGTCCGCGATCGACATCTCGACCTTCAAGAAGCAGACCGGGATGAACACGCTCGACTACGGGTTCGTGAACACCGGTGCGACGAAGAGCGCGATCACCTACATCGACGGCGACCAGGGGATCCTGCGCTACCGCGGGTACCCCATCGACCAGATCGCCGGGAACTGCACGTTCCTCGAGGTCGCGTGGCTCCTGATCTACGGCGAGCTGCCGACCCCCACCGAGCTCGAGCAGTTCGACGCCCGCATCCGTCGGCACACCCTGCTGCACGAAGACCTCCGCCGTCTGTTCGACGCCCTGCCGCACTCGGCGCACCCGATGTCCGTGCTCTCGAGCGCCGTCAGCGCCCTGTCCACGTACTACGAGGACGACATGGACGTGGACGACCCCGAGAAGGTCGAGCTGCAGACCGTCCGGCTCCTCGCCAAGCTCCCGGTGATCGCGGCCTACGCCCACAAGAAGGCCATCGGGCAGGCGTTCCTGTACCCGGACAACTCGCTGTCGTTCGTCGACAACTTCCTGCGGCTGAACTTCGGCACCATGGCCGAGACCTACAAGCCCAACCCGGTGCTCTCGAAGGCGCTCGAGCGGCTCCTCATCCTGCACGAGGACCACGAGCAGAACGCCTCGACCTCGACGGTGCGCATGGTCGGCTCGACGAAGGCGAACATGTTCGCCTCGATCTCGGCCGGCATCAACGCTCTGTACGGCCCGCTGCACGGCGGTGCGAACGAGGCCGTGCTCGAGATGCTCCAGCAGATCAAGGACTCGGGCGAGCCCGTGACGCGCTTCGTCGAGCGGGTGAAGAACAAGGAGCAGGGCGTCAAGCTCATGGGCTTCGGGCACCGCGTCTACAAGAACTACGACCCGCGCGCGAAGCTCGTCAAGGAGTCCGCGCACGAGGTCCTCGAGTCCCTCGGCGTGCAGGACGACCTGCTCGACATCGCGATGGAACTCGAGCAGATCGCGCTCGAGGACGAGTACTTCGTCAGCCGCAAGCTCTACCCGAACGTCGACTTCTACACCGGCATCATCTACAAGGCAATGGGCTTCCCGCCGCGGATGTTCACCGTCCTGTTCGCCATCGGTCGCCTGCCGGGCTGGATCGCCCAGTGGCGCGAGCTGAACAACGACCCGCTCAACAAGATCGGTCGCCCGCAGCAGCTCTACGTGGGTGCACCCGAGCGCGACGTCCCCGGGCGCTGACCGACGCAGAGCGCCCCGCCGTCGTCCGGCGGGACGCGCCGGTCGCCTCCGCCGAGTGGTCGCGAACTGTCGTTCGGAGGGTGTCGAACCGACGGTTCGTGCGCCCTCGGCGCGCGCGGACGGTGTGTCGTGACCGCTCGCGGGGCGGGGCGGGCTCTGGACGCGACGACCTGGAGGCCCGGTGCCGGTCTCGTGGACCGACACCGGGCCTCCCGTGCGTGCGTGCAGGGCGCGGGGCGGCGGGACGCGCCGCTCGCTTCCGCCGAGTGGTCGCGAACTGTCGGTCGGCGGGTGCCGAAACGACGGTTCGTGCGCCCTCGGCGTACGCGGACGGTGTGTCGTGACCGCTCGCGGGGCGGGGCGGGCTCTGGACGCGACGACCTGGAGGCCCGGTGCCGGTCTCGTGGACCGACACCGGGCCTCCCGTGCGTGCGTCGGTGTGTGCGCGATCGTGGGACGTGCCGGTCGCCTCCGCCGAGTGGTCGCGAACGGTCGTCCGGAGGGTGCCGGAACGACGGTTCGTGCGCCCTCGGCGCGCGCGGACGGTGTGTCGTGACCGCTCGCGGGGCGGGGCGGGCTCTGGACGCGACGACCTGGAGGCCCGGTGCCGGTCTCGTGGACCGACACCGGGCCTCCCGTGCGTGCGTGCAGGGGCGCGGGGCGGCGGGACGCGCCGCTCGCTTCCGCCGAGTAGTCGCGAACTGTCGTCCGGCGGGTGTCGCAGTGACAGTTCGTGCGCCCTCGGCGCCCGCGGACGGTGTGTTGTGACCACTCGCGGGGCCGGGTGGGGCACTGGACGCGACGGCCTGGAGGCCCGGTGCCGGTCTCGTGGGCCGGTACCGGGCCTCCAGGCCTCCGTGCGTGCGTGTCGGGCGCGGCGCGGGGCGCGCCGCTCACCTCTGCCGAGTGGTCGAGAACTGTCGTCCGGCGGGTGTCGAACCGACGGTTCGTTCGCCCTCGGCGCCCGCGGACGGTGTGTCGTGACCGCTCGCGGGGCGGGCCTCCGGGCGCGCGGGCCGGGGCGGGGCGCTACGCGTGCAGCGCGGTGTTCAGCTGGATGCCCTCGCCCTTGCGCTGCAGTGCCTCGACGGCGCCGCTGATGCTGTTGCGGCGGAAGAGGATGTTCGGGGTGCCGGAGAGCTCGGCGGCCTTGACGGTCTTCGGGGTGCCGTCGGGGTTCGGGGCTGCGCCGACCAGCACCACCTTCGTGCCGGCCGTGACGTAGAGACCGGCCTCGATGACGGAGTCGTCACCGAGCGAGATGCCGAGGCCCGCGTTCGCGCCGAGCAGCGCGCGTTCGCCGAGCGAGACACGGTGGGTGCCGCCGCCGGACAGCGTGCCCATGATCGAGGCGCCGCCGCCGATGTCGGTGCCGTTGCCGACGACGACGCCCTGCGAGACGCGGCCCTCGATCATGGCGTCACCGAGGGTGCCGGCGTTGAAGTTGACGAAGCCCTCGTGCATGACGGTCGTGCCCGGTGCCAGGTGCGCGCCGAGGCGGACGCGGTTGGCGTCGCCGATGCGGACGCGGTCCGGCACGACGTAGTCGAGCAGGCGCGGGAACTTGTCGATGGCGTGCACGGCGATGCCGGCGCGCTGCAGGGACGGGCGCAGGCGCGTCAGGGACTCGGGGTGCACCGGGCCGGCGTTCGTCCACGCGACGATCGGCAGGTGGCCGAAGACGCCGTCGAGGGAGACCTCGTTCGGGCGGACGTGCAGGTGGCTCAGCAGGTGCAGGCGGAGGTACGCGTCCGGGGTGCTCGTGGGGCCGGCGTCGATCGTGATCTCGGTGGTGACGGCCTCGAAGCGGACCTCGCGGCGGGGGTCGTCCCCGACGTGCGCCTGCAGCTCGGCGGGGAACACGGCGCCGGCGGGCAGCGCCCCGAGGTGCGTCTCCGGGTACCAGGTGTCGAGCGTCGTGCCGTCGGCGGCGATCGTCGCGAGGCCGTGGCCCCAGGCGTGGGTCGGGCGGTCGGTGGCAGTCGTGTCGGTCACGGCTCCAGGGTACCGAGCGGCCGTCGGCGGGCACCGTCCGGCCGGACGGCCTGGGCGGTGGGGTCGCCGACCGTCCCGACTGCCGGGGCGGTGGGGTTCCCGACCGTCCGGACTGCCGGGGCGGTGCGAGGGGCGGCCGGTAGGCTGCCCGCATGCCGGAGCACCTCGACCTCACCGCCTCGTCCATCGACATCACCCGTGCCATCTGCGACATCGAGTCGGTGTCCGGGAACGAGCAGGCCCTCGCCGACGCGATCGAGGCCGTGCTCGCACCGCTGCCGCACCTCGAGGTGATCCGCGACGGCGACGCGATCGTGGCGCGGACGAACCTGGGCCGCGACCGCCGCGTCGTCATCGCCGGTCACATCGACACGGTGCCGCTCAACGACAACCTGCCGACCGAGTTCCGGACCGCCGAGGACGGCACCGAGATCCTCTGGGGCCGCGGCACCGTCGACATGAAGGCCGGCTGCGCGGTGCAGCTCAAGCTCGCGTACGACCTGGTCGACCCCTCGGTCGACGTCACCTGGGTCTGGTACGACCACGAGGAGGTCAGCGACGCCCTGAACGGCCTCGGCCGCCTGGCCCGGACACGACCCGAACTCCTCACCGCCGACTTCGCGATCCTGGGCGAGCCGTCCGGGGCGCAGATCGAGGGCGGGTGCAACGGCAACCTCCGCGCCGAGATCCGCACGTTCGGCAAGCGTTCGCACAGCGCCCGGAGCTGGATCGGCGACAACGCGATCCACAAGACCGCCCCGATCCTGGCCACCCTGGCCGCCTACGAGCCCCGCACCGTCACGGTCGACGGGCTCGAGTACCGCGAAGGCCTGAACGCGGTCGGCATCAGCGGCGGCATCGCGGGCAACATCATCCCCGACGAGGCGATGGTGCACGTGAACTACCGGTTCGCACCCTCGCGCTCGGCCGACGAAGCCGTCGCCCACATCCGCGAGCTGTTCGACGGGTACGAGGTCACGATCGTCGACCTCGCCGCCGGTGCCCGCCCCGGACTCGATGCCCCACTCGCGCAGGACTTCGTCGCGGCCGTCGGCGGACCGGAGCCCCGTCCGAAGTACGGCTGGACCGACGTCGCACGCTTCTCGGCGCTCGGGGTCCCCGCGGTCAACTACGGCCCCGGCGAGCCGGTCTTCGCCCACCACGACGACGAGCAGGTCCCGGTCGCGCAGATCACCGCGGTCGAGGCCGGGCTGCGTCGGTGGCTGACGGCCTGACGACGGCGGGGGCCACCCGGAGGACCCCTGCTCGGAACCGCTGGCGGGCCCGGTACCGGGTCGTCCCGTGGTGGGTGCGCATCACGGTCGTCTACGTGCTGGCGCGGCTCGTCACGGGCACCATGATGCTCGCCTTCGCCCGCGTGCAGGCGGCGAACTCGTTCACCGTACAGAGCCCGGGCTACCTGTCGTTCGCGTCGATCTGGGACGGTGCCTGGTACCGCGTGATCGCCACGGGTGGGTACCCGTCGACGCTGCCCGTCGACGCCGCCGGGCACGTGACCGAGAACGCGTGGGCGTTCATGCCCGCGTACCCGTTCCTGGTGCGCGCGCTCACGCTGCTCACCGGAGCGTCGTTCGAGTTCGTCGCGGTCTCGGTGTCGTTGCTCGCCGGACTCGGGGCCGCGCTGGTGTTCCGCAGGCTCATGGGACGGTTCCTCGACCCCGCACGGGCGACGTTCGCCACGGTGCTGTTCTGTGTCGCACCGGTGTCGGCGATGTTCCAGGTGGCCTACGCGGAGTCGATGGGCCTGTTCCTGCTGCTCGTCGCGCTGCTGCTCATGGTGGATCGACTGTGGTGGGCGATGCTGCCCGTCGTCCTCCTGCTCGGCATGACCCGACCGACGGGGCTCGCCTTCGCGTTCCTGGTGGTGCTCTTCGTGGCCGCGTGGGCGATCCGTCCGGCGTGGGTGCGCTCGTCGGAACCGCTGACCCTCCGCCGGCTCGTCCCACCCGCGGTGGTCGCCACGGTGTCGGGTCTGGTCGGTCTGGCATGGCCGGCGATCGCGTGGGCGGTGACCGGGGCGCCGAAGGCCTACACGGACACCGAGCTCGCCTGGCGGTCGTCGTACATCGGGTGGAAGGAACTCGTGCCGTTCGCGCCGTGGGTGCAGGGGTTCGGGTGGTGGTTGGGGCAGCCGGCCGGCACGGTGCTGCTCGTCGTCGTGCTCGTCGGGTTCGCGGCGTTCGTGTGCATGCCGGCCGCACGCCGGATCGGCATCGAGCTCCGACTCTGGGGCGTGGCGTACCTGGTGTACCTGCTGGCGGTGTTCTTCCCGCAGTCGAGCACCTGGCGCATCCTCGTGCCGATCGCGCCGCTGCTCGGGATCGTCGCGCTGCCGCGGTCGCGGGTGTACCGCGTGGCCGTCGTCGTCGCGTTCGTCGGGTTGCAGTGGGTCTGGCTGTACTACACGTGGTGGATCGACGGCTACGACTGGACCCCGCCGTGATCGATGCGGGGCGCCGGAGGCCCGTGGAACCGCGTTCTGCGGAGCATCCGGACGGGGCATCCGACACCCCCAACCTGGGCGGTTTCGCAGTTGCCCCCTCCATACGGGATAATGGGGCTGCATTTACTGCACGAAAGGGGACATCTGATGGCAGCCATGAAGCCGAGGACCGGTGACGGGCCGATGGAGGCTGTTAAGGAGGGTCGACTCATCATCGTGCGGGTTCCGCTCGAAGGTGGAGGCCGCCTGGTCGTCTCGGTCAACGATGCCGAGGCCAAGGAACTCCACGACGCACTCGCTGAGGTCGTCTCGGCCTAGTACGTCGAAGCACCAGAACGGAAGGCCCGGAGCGTGTACGCTCCGGGCCTTCCGTCTGTCCGCCGGTAGGGGGCGCCCACACGCGGTGTCGGTCGGCTCCGGCAGGATGGGGCCGTGCCGAGGACGAGACTGCCGATCCGCCGCGTCGAGGAGTACGCGCCCGACCCGATGCCGCGCAGCGTCTGGCCGGCCACGCTCGCGCCCGTTCGGCAGCTGCTCGACGACGGGCTCGACCTCGCTCCGGTGACGGTGCTGGTCGGCGAGAACGGTGCCGGCAAGTCCACCCTGGTCGAGGCGATGGCGCTCGCCTTCGGGATGGGGCCCGAGGGTGGTTCGACGAAGTCCGGGCACAGCACCCGCCCGAGCGAATCGCAGCTCTGGGAACACATCGCCCTGCACCGGGAGCCCGGAGCGGTGCGGTCCGGCTTCTTCCTGCGCGCGGAGACCATGCACGGGGTCTTCACCTACCTCGAACAGCACCCCGGGGGAGCCGAGCCCCTGTTCCACGAGCGGAGCCACGGTGAGTCGTTCCTCGACTTCGTGATCCACCGGTCGCAGTGGCCCGGGCTCTGGATCCTCGACGAGCCGGAGTCCGCCCTGTCGTTCTCGGGGTGCCTGGCGCTCATCGGGCTCCTGCAGTCCATCGTCGAGACGGGTGTCGGCCAGGTCGTGCTCTCGACCCACTCACCCGTGCTCGCCGCGTTCCCCGGGGCCGAGATCCACGAGGTCGGCGAGTGGGGCCTGCGGCGCACCGAGTGGCACGACCTCGAGCTGGTGCGGAACGAGCGTGCGTTCCTCGAGTCGCCCGAGCGGTACCTGCGGCACCTGGACTGACCTGCGCGAGCGCCGGCGGGTCGAGCGCTAGTTGGTGACCTTCGTCAACTGCAGCAGCCCGTCACCGGCGGGCGACAGCGCGCTGCGCACCGCACCCGAGGTCGACACCTCGGTCAGGAGCAGCCGGAAGTCCGTGGTGGCGCGGTCGCGCTTCACCGGGTCGGCCACGCGTCCGCGCCACAGGGCGTGCGGCACCAGGACGGTGCCACCCAGGCGGGCGAGCCGGAGACCGTGCTCGACGTACTCGATGACGTGCTCGGGGTCGGCGTCGACGAGGACGACGTCGTACGAGGCCTCGTTCATGCGGGGGAGCACCTGGTTCGCCCGACCGGGGATGAGCCGGATCCGTGCGGGAGCGGTGCCGGCGCTGATGTAGGCGTCGCGGGCGAACTGCTGGTGGTCGACCTCGACGTCGATCGTCGTCAGGGTCGCGTTCGGGGCGCCGGCGAGCAGGTACAGGCCGGAGACCCCGAGGCCGGTGCCGATCTCGATGATGCTCGTGGCTCGCGAGGCTGCGGCGATGACCCCGATCTGCGCACCGATCGCGGGCGAGATCGCTTCGACCCCGAGTTCCAGGGAGTGCTCACGAGCACGGGCGATCGCCTCGGTCTCCGAGACGATGTCCTCGGCGAACTTCCAGTTCGACTCTTTCTCTGACACGCACACTCCGTTCGGGAGACAACTCTAGAGGTGCAACGCAGCAGCACGCGTTAGGCTCGCTCGCGTGGACATCCCGCTCGACAAGATCCTGATCATCGGGGTCATCGGCGTCCTCTTGCTCGGGCCGCAGCGCCTGCCGATGTACGCCCAGAAGCTGGCCGAGTTCGTCAAGGCCGTCCGTCGGTTCGCCGACACCGCGAAGGAGCGGATGCGCGACGAGATGGGCCCCGAGTTCGACGACATCGAGTGGCAGAAACTCGACCCGCGCCAGTACGACCCGCGCCGCATCATCCGCGACGCCCTGCTCGACTCCGGCACGAGTGCCGCAGCCGTCCAGACCGCGCAGGTGACGGCCTCCAAGGTTCGCGCGACGGCTCCCGTCGTGCCCCTGGCCGCCGGTGAACCGGCACCCTTCGACGCCGAGGCGACCTGACGCCCGTCACGTCCCCACCTGACGGACTGGAGGCCCGGTGCCAGCTGGCACCGGGCCTCCAGTCCGTCAGGGGGTCGCGTCGCGACGCCCGGTCCTTCCCTACTTGAGGGCCGCCAGGAAGCGGTCGGTCCAGGCGAGGGCCGTGGTGCCGGCCACCGAGCTGCAGGTGGGTGACGCGGTGCTCTGCGCCGTCGGGCAGGGGGTGTCGCGGTCGAGCGACCAGGTGTGCACGCCCGCGAGCCCGTGGGACTTGGCGTACGCGGCGACGGTGTCGGCATCCGCGAGGGTGAAGACCTCGTCAGAGGTGTCGTTGACGCCGATCATCGGGGTGACCTCGATCTTCGACGAGGCGATCCCGTAGGTGTGCTGCAGGTTCGTGACCGCCTGGATCGTGGACTGCCCCATCTGACACGTCGACCCGACGATCACGCAGTTGGCCGTGGTCGCGCGTCCGAAGTCCATCGTCATGAGGTTGATCGTGTAGTTCGTGAGCGCCGAGGCCTTGATCGCCTTGACGGTGGCGTCGCCGGTGCTGTTCAGTCCACCGAACGAGCCGTCGGACGCCGCCAGCGTGGCGAGCGTGAACGAGAAGCGCAGGCCGGGGTACTTCGCCTGCGCCAGGGCCGCTGCGCTCACCAGGTTCTGCACGTCCGCGGCCGATTGCCCGCTCTCGATGTCGAAGTCGACGCCGATCATGTGCGGCGAAGCGTAGCGGGCGATGAAGGACTGCAGCGCGGTGCCGGAACACTTGAACGAGCCTGCGGCGCCACCGGTGCTGACGATGTAGTTCACGCCGGCAGCGTCGAGCTTCGCGATGTTGGCGCTCGCGAACGCGTCGGCGGCCACCCCGCCCCAGTTCTCGCTGCCGCAGGTACCGGTGGCGAAGGCGAGCGTGATTGCCTTGAGGCCGGGCTCCCGCGTCGACACGAGGCTGTTGCTCGACCCGACGACCGGGATCCGCGTGCCGGTGACCGCGGTGTTCATGACGTTCGTGTTCCAGTCGAGGTTCACGGTGATGTCCTTGTACGGGCTGAAGACCAGACCGCTCGCGGTGCCGGTGCTGCCGTTGCCGGGCGTGGTGGTCCCACCGCCGCCAGGGGTGGTGGTCCCGCCGCCGGCGCCGCCACCGGTGCAGGTGCCGGACGACGTCCACGGCTGGCCGCTGCCGGTCGCACCGGAGTGGGTTGCCGGTTCGTCGCCCTGGGTCCACCAGTTCGCGGTGTAGTTCGAACCGTTCTCGCTGACGGTGGCTCCGCCGTTGTAGGCGGTGCCGGCGCTCCAGGCGGTCGCGCAGGTCGTCGCGGCGAGGGCTGGCGCCGCTGTGAGCGAGCCCCCTGCGACGATGACGGCGGCGATGGTGGCCACGAGGCCCGATCGCACGCGGGTGTTCTGGTTCACACGGTTCTCCTGTCCTCGGTCGGACGTCGTCGTCCGGCGGGTGGAGCCCTCACGTCACATTCCGCAAGGGCATTGTGTAATGCCCTTGCATAATGCGCCGGGGTAGAACGCCCTGTCCATGAACGAACGCACAGGATGCGCCGAACGGACCAGGTCAGTCGCGGGTGGCGACGATCGTGTAGGTGGTCGGGATCCGGTCGCGGTCGTGATCCGGCCAGGCCCACGAGCCGGTGTCGGTCTCGACCATGCGGGAGCTGAAGCGCCACGGCAGGGTCCGGCCCTCGTCGAGTCGTCGGAGCCGCAGCCCGGCACCGAGCAGGGCGTTCACGATCTCGGACAGCGGGTGCGGCCACTCGAAGGTGCGGGTGTTCGCCACCGTGCCGTCACCGGCGTAGGTGCCGGCGTCGTCCCACTGCTGCGCGGTGCCGTCCGGGAAGTACCGGTACCGGGTGACGAGCTCGTCGGCGTCCTCGTCGAGGGCGTACAGCGCCGGGTGTCCGTCGCGGATGAAGAACACCCCGCCGGGGCGGAGCAGGCCGGCGACCTGCGCAGCCCAGCGGTCGAGGTCGGGGAGCCAGCAGATCGTGCCGATGCTCGTGTACACGACGTCGAAGTCACCGGTGACGGCGGCCCGGGCATCGAGGACGTCGGTCTCGACCCAGGTGACGTCGAGCCCGAGGCGCGATGCGAGTCCGGCGGCCGAGGCGAGGGCGGCGGGGGAGAAGTCGACACCGGTCAGTCGGGCACCCTCGCGGGCGAGCGACACCGTGTCGGTGCCGATGTGGCACTGCAGGTGACAGACGTCGAGGCCGTCGAGCGAGCCGTTCGGCAACCAGGGCGTCAGGGCCGGCAGGTCCTCGCGGACGACGTCCGAGCGGTGGCCGGGGTCGGCGAGGGCGTCGATCGCGTAGGCGCCCTCGTGGATCGGCACCCGGTCGTCCCAGTTCGCGCGGTTCGTGGCGCGTGCGTGGTCCCAGTCGACATCGACGTGATCGGTGCTCATGCCCCGAGCCTAGGACAGCGACAACCCGAGCTTCCGGCCGGCGAGCCCGCGTCCCATCGTGGTGATCCGGTCGGCGATCGCGGTCAGGGCCGCCGCGGCCGGGTCCTCCGGGCTGCCGAGCACCACGGGGACCCCGGCGTCGCCGCCCTCGCGCAGGGGCACCGACAGTGGCACGCTGCCGAGCACCGGGACGGGGGCGTCCTGGCCACGGGACAGCCGTGCGGCGGTCTCGGCGCCACCACCCTCACCGAACAGGTGCAGCACCGAGCCGTCGGGCTGCACGAGCCCCGCCATGTTCTCGACCACGCCGATGACCCGCTGTCCGGTCTGCCGGGCGACGATCCCGCTGCGCTCGGCGACGTCGGCCGCGGCGGCCTGCGGAGTCGTGACCACCAGGACCTCGGCGTGCGGCAGCAGCTGCCCCACCGAGATCGCGACGTCGCCGGTTCCCGGGGGCAGGTCGAGCAGCAGGACGTCGAGGTCGCCGAAGAACACGTCCGTCAGGAACTGGTTCACGGTGCGGTGCAGCATCGGTCCGCGCCACGACACCGCGGTCGAGACGTCGTCGACGAACATGCCGATCGACACGACCTTCACGTCGTGCGCCACCGGCGGCAGGATCATGCTGTCCACGCGGGTCGGGCGGGGTGCGACCCCGTGCTCGTCGGTCAGACCCATCAGGCTGGGGACGCTGAAGCCGTGCACGTCGACGTCGACGACCCCGACCCGCAGACCCCGGCGGGCGAGCGCGACGGCGAGGTTCACGGTGACGGTGGACTTGCCGACGCCACCCTTGCCGCTCGTGACGGCGATGACGCGCGTGAGCGAGTCCGCGGTGAACTGGATGCCCTTGGGCCGGCCGGCTCGCAGCCGCTCGGTCAGCGCGGCACGAGTGGCCGGGTCCATCACGGACACGTCGACGTCGACCGCGGCGACCCCCGGGACGGACCCGGCGGCGACGCGGACGTCGCGCTCGATGGTGTCGGCGGCGGGGCACCCCACGATCGTGAGCTGCAGGTCGACGCGCACCGCGCCTCCTGGCTGCACGTCGACACCGCGGATCATGTCGAGCTCCGTGACCGGGCGGCGGATCTCGGGGTCGATGACGCGGCCGAGCGCAGCGAGGACCGCCGTGCCGAGCTGTTCGTCGGTGGGGACGGCCTCAGCCACGGGTGGAGCTGTCGTGTTCGTCCGCGTACCCGGCCTCGTCGGCGTCGCGGCGGTCGAGCTCCTCGAGCAGGGAGCGGAGCTCGGCGCGGATGAAGTCCTTCGACGCCATGTCCCGCATCGCCAGGCGCAGGGCCACGACCTCGCGGGCCAGGTACTCGGTGTCGGCCAGGTTGCGCTCGGCGCGCTGGCGGTCCTGCTCGAACTGCACGCGGTCGCGGTCGTCCTGCCGGTTCTGCGCGAGCAGGATCAGCGGGGCGGCGTACGAGGCCTGCAGCGAGAGCACGAGCGTCAGAGCCGTGAAGCCGATGGCCGCCGAGTCGAACTGCCACGGCTTCGGCGCCAGGGTGTTGTAGCCCATCCAGACCACGCAGAACAGCGTGAGACCGATGAGGAACCACGGCGTGCCCATCCCGCGGGCGATGCCCTCGGTCGCACGACCGAAGGTGTCCCCGCGACCACGGCGGCGGCTGGGGAGCACACGCGTGCGCATGCCCTTCGGGGAGTCGAGCCGGACCTCTTGGCGGTCACGGTCGCGACGGTTGTCATCCGTTCGGGCCACGGGTGGTCCTCCTTCCCGTCGTCACGGGTGTCCTGCGCGGGCGTTGGCGTGGAAGCGGTGAGGGTTCCCCCTCGCCCTGACTTCGCCAGTCGTCCGGCAGGACGTGGTCGAGGACATCGTCGATCGTCACCACCCCGACGAGACGGTGGGCGTCGTCGACCACGGGGACGGACAGCAGGTTGTAGGTCGCCATGATGCGGGTGACCTCGGCGGCGCTCGCGTCGACCCGGACCGGTTCGGTCTGCTGGTCGATGAGCGTGCCGAGCCGCTCGTTCGGCGGGTAGCGGAGCATCCGCTGGAAGTGCACGAGTCCGAGGAACCGACCGGTCGGCGGCTCGTACGGCGGCAGGGTGACGCAGACGGCGGCGCCGAGCACCGGAGCGAGCTCGTGGCGGCGGACCAGCGCCAGGCCCTCGGCCACGGTGGCGTCGGCCGAGACGATCACCGGTTCGGTGGTCATCAGACCACCGGCGGTGTCCGGCTCGTACTCCAGGAGCATGCGGACGTCCTGCGCCTCCTCCGGCTCCATGAGCTGCAGGAGGGCCTCGCTCCGCTCGTCGGAGAACTGGGCGAGGACGTCGGCCGCGTCGTCCGGCTGCATCTGGTCGAGGACGTCGGCGGCGCGGGCATCCACCAGCCGGGTGAGGATCTCGATGCGCTCCTGGTCGGGCATCTCCTCGAGCACGTCGGCGAGGCGGTCGTCGGGAAGTTCCTCGGCGACCTCGAACCGGCGCTCGGCGGGCAGGTCGAGCAGCGTCGACGCGAGGTCGGCGGGCAGCAGGTCGGAGTAGGCGGCGATGACGTGCTCGGCGGACTGGGCCTCGCCGGGGAGCTCGTCCTCGGTGACCTCGTTCCACGTCGCGAACGTCGTCGGACCCTTGCCGAACGGTGACGGCGTCGTCTTCGGCTTGCGGAGGAAGAGCTGCGCGACCTCCCAGTCGCCCTGCCCGCGGTCCTCGATCGCGACGTCCTCGATGGTGGCGCGGATCCGCTGGTTCTTGATGAGCACCTTGCGGCCGAGCATCTCGGCGATGACGCGGACCTCGCCGCCACGCTGCTCGAAGCGGCGCATGTTCACGAGGCCGGTCGTGATGACCTGCCCGGCACCGATGGAGGTGATGCGGCCGATGCTCACGAAGATGCGGCGCTTGCCGGGCACCTCGACGATGAGCCCGACGACGTGCGGGGGATCGGCCCGGCGGTAGACGACCAGGACGTCCCGAACTCTGCCGACGCGGTCGCCCGCGGGGTCGAAGACGGAGCACCCGGCGAGGCGGGCGACGAAGACCTTCGTGGCGCTCACCCGACCCAGCGTAGTCGCTCGGGTGTGCGCGTTCGCTCGCGCCGCCGACGGCACCGGTCGACGGCTTGCGATCGGCTGCTTCCCTGAGAGTGCACGTGCGATTGCAAGGTGTGCGGTGAATGATGGCTGTGTGAGCAATCAGAGCCCCTTCGCCGGCAGGACCGCCCAGGCGTTCCCGACGCTGCCCAAGGGCGACGTCCTGGGAACGTACGACAGCTACCCCGACGCGCAGCGCGTGGTGGCGAAGCTGGCCGAGGCCGACTTCCCCGTCAACCAGCTCTCGATCGTCGGCAACGACCTGAAGACGGTCGAGCGGGTCACCGGCAAGATGACCTACGGCCGTGCCGCCATCGCCGGCGCGCTGTCCGGCCTGTGGCTCGGCATCTTCTTCGGCATCGTGCTCACGCTCTTCTCGCCGAGCGCCGGCGGCCTGATCCTGGCTGCTGCGATCATCGGTGCCGCGTTCGGCATGCTCTACGGCATCGTCTCGTTCGCGATCACGAAGCGGCAGCGCGACTTCACGAGCGTGCACCAGGTGCTCGCCACGAACTACCAGATCGTCGTCAACCCGCAGCTGACCGGGCAGGCGCAGCGCATCCTCGGTGAGCACGGGGCGACCCCGTCCACGCACTGGAACGACGCTCCCCAGCAGCAGCAGCAGCAGCAGCAGTGGCGTCCGGGCCCCGGTGGGGTCCCGCCGCAGCAGCAGTCGCCGTACGGCGGGCACGCCACACCGCACCAGCAGCCGGGAGGCCCGCACCACCCCGGTACGTCGGCCCCCGGCGCGCAGACGGGTGCGCCTTCGGGCCCACCGCGCTACGGCACGAACGACGGACCCCGGTACGGGGAGACCCCCGAGACGGCTGCCGCCCCCGCGGCCCCGCCGGTGCCGGAGCGTCGACCCGAGGAGCCGCCGCGCTACGGCGAGCGGGTCGCCGGTGCCACGCCGCCGGAGCCCTCGTCCTCGCCGGACGCCCAGCGCGACGGCGACGGGGACAGCGACCGCCGCTAGCCGGGCTCCGGCCAGCGCGATCGGGCTTCGTCCTCGGGTCGTGCGAGATCGGGTCGCGCGAGGTCGGGTCGTGCGAGGTCGGGTCGTGCGAGATCGCTCGACACGCCGTTCGCGTTCGCCGAGGTCGCACGAACTGTCGCCGCCGAGCTGCGCGGGCGGCACTTCGTGCGACCTCGGCGGCGTCCGGGTGGTCCGGGCGGTCGCAACACCCCGCGCGCACGGCCTCGAGCGGTCAGAGATCGTCGTTCGGCGCCGGCCCAGACGACGGTTCGTGACCGCTCGACCTCGGGCAGACGGCACGTCGTGACCGAGAGCCGAGCGGGCTCGGGCGCGCGCGAGCCGGGCTTGCGCGCGGCGCGGTCCGGGCTTGCGCGCGGCGCGGTCCGGGCAGGCTCGGGCGGGCTAGAGGACCTTCGAGAAGCAGACCGACAGGGGCGCCCCGACGTAGGGCCCGAAGTTCGCGATCCGCCGGAACCCCTCGCGCTGGTAGAACCCGACGGCGCGCTGCTGCTCCGTGCCCGTCTCGAGGACGAGCGCCGGGGACCCGAGGTCGAGCGCCGCTTCTTCCAGCCGGCGCAGCAACGCAGCCGCGGCGCCGGAGCCGCGGGACTCCGGTCGGACGTACATCCGCTTGATCTCGGCGATGCCGTCGTCGACGATGCGCAGGCCCCCGCACCCGAGTGGAGTCCCGGACTCGTCGCGTGCGACGAAGAACACCGCGATCGACTCGGCGGTCGGCTTCTCACCCGGTTCGGTGTCGCCGCCGTGCGCCCGGTCGATCTCCAGGCGCTGGGCGGCGCGGAGTCGCTGGGCGTCGGGGGAGTCGAAGTGCTCGACCTCGATCGAGATGGTGTTCGGGGAGGCCTCGGGCATGGTCACCCGATCAGGCTAGCGGCCCGAGCGGGCGATCCACCCCTCCACTTCCGAGGGGGTCCGGGGGATGCCGACCGACAGGTTCTCGGCACCGTCCTCGGTCACCAGGATGTCGTCCTCGATGCGGACACCGATGCCGCGGAACTCCTCCGGCACGGTCAGGTCGTCCTGCTGGAAGTACAGCCCGGGCTCGATCGTGAAGACCATGCCGGCCTGCACGGTGCCGTCGAGGTACATCTCACGACGGGCCTTCGCGCAGTCGTGCACGTCGAGCCCCAGGTGGTGGCTCGTGCCGTGCACCATGTAACGACGGTGGAACTGGTTGTCCGGCTCGAGCGACTCGGCGGCCGAGACCGGCAGGAAGCCCCACTCGGCGGTCTTGCGCGCGATGACCTCCATCGCGGTGGCGTGCACCTGGCGGAACGTGATGCCCGGCTTGACGATCGCGAACGCGGCGTCGGCGGCCTCGAGCACGGCTTCGTAGACCATCCGCTGCACGGGGGAGAACGTGCCGCTCACCGGGAGCGTGCGGGTGATGTCGGCGGTGTAGAACGAGTCGACCTCGACCCCGGCGTCGATGAGGATGAGGTCGCCCGGCTGCACGGCGCCGTCGTTGCGGGTCCAGTGCAGGATGCAGGCGTGGTGGCCGGAGGCGGCGATGGTGTCGTAGCCCACGGTGTTGCCGTCGGCGCGCGCCCGGCGGTTGAACGTTCCTTCGACGATGCGCTCACCGCGCGGGTGCGCGAGCACGGCGTCGAAGTCGCCGATGACGTCGTCGAACCCGTGCTTCGTGGCGTCGACGGCCTTGCGGAGCTCACGGACCTCGTACGCGTCCTTGACCAGTCGCAGCTCGGACAGGTCGCGGGCGAGCAGGTCGTCGGTGGCCGGCGACCCCTCGGTCTCGTCCGCGCCACCGATCGCTGCGCCGATGCGGGCGTCGAGCGAACGGGTCAGGTCGTCGTCGGCTTCACGGACGAGCAGCGCCGACGCGTCGAGTGCGTCGGCGACGGCCGTGAACGCCCCGAGGTCGGCCGTGGCCAGCCCGAGGTCGGCGGCGACGGCGTCGAGCGAGGGGCGCGGACCGACCCAGAACTCCCCGATCTCGGGGTTGGCGTAGAACTCTTCCGAGTCGCGGCCCGCGGTGGCGCGGAAGTACAGCGTGGCGTCGTGGCCGGAGCCGTTCGGCGTCATCACGAGCACGGAGCCGACGACGGTGTCGGTGCCCCAGCCGGTCAGGTGCGCGAAGGTGGAGTGCGGGCGGAACGGGTAGTCGCAGTCGTTCGAGCGGACCTTGGCCTGCCCGGCCGGCACCACGATCGTGCGGCCCGGGTGCAGCTCGGAGACGCGCGCGCGACGCTCGGCGGCGAACGCGGCCTGCTCGCGGGGCTCGGGCTGCGCTTCCGAGCGCTCGGCCCACTGCGACCCGATGAAGTCCTTGAAGGTCGAGGACCCGGGGGTCGTGGATCGGTTGCTCGTCGCGCGGGGAGTCGTGTCGGCCATGCGTCCATCATCGCACCGCCGGGCGACACCCGGCCTGTGCGGCCGCTCACCTGTGGATAGCATTGGCCACGTGCCAGACCCGTTCATCGACCTGCACGCGCACTCCAGTGTCTCCGACGGCACCGAGCGTCCCGCGGAGCTCGTCCGAGCGGCCGCGGCTGCCGGACTCGACGCCGTCGCGCTGACCGACCACGACACGACCGCGGGGTGGGCGGACGCCACGGCCGCGGCGCGCGAGCTGCCCCTGACCCTGCTGCCGGGCCTCGAGCTGAGCACCCGCATCGGCTACCGCAGCGTGCACGTGCTCGGCTACCTGGTGGACCCCGAGCACCCCGGACTGGTCGAGGAGACGACCCGGATCCGCGACGGCCGGCTCTCCCGCGCGCACCGCATGGTCGACCGCATCGCCGAGGACCACCCGATCACCTGGGCGGACGTCCTGGCCCAGTCCAGCCCCGGTGCCACGATCGGCCGCCCGCACATCGCCGACGCCCTGGTCGCCCGCGGGCTCGAGTCCGACCGGTCCGCAGCCTTCCGCGGCATCCTGCACCCGGCGTCCGGCTACTACGAACCCCACGAGGCACCGTCGCCCCTGCGCGGCGTCGAACTCATCCGGCAGGCCGGCGGCGTGCCCGTCATCGCGCACCCCGCGGCGTCCTCGCGCGGGATCGTCATCGACGAGCCGATGCTCCGCGACCTGGTCGACGCCGGGCTCGGCGGGCTCGAGGTCGACCACCGCGAGAACCTGGCACACGGCAAGCGCACCCTGCTCGACTGGGCGACGCGCTACGGCCTGTTCGTCACCGGTTCGAGCGACTACCACGGCACCGGCAAGCCGAACCGGCTGGGGGAACACCGCACCGCACGCGTCTCGTTCGACGCGATCGTGTCCGAGGCGACGGGCAGCGCTCCCGTCGTCGGACCCGGCTCGCGCCTGTCCTGACGCGTCGCGTCGTCCCACCGAAGCGACAGATCTCGGTCGGCGCGGCTTGACCCATCCGCGAAAGCGACAGATCCCCGCTGACAGTTGGCGGCGATCTGTCGCCCTCGCGGGGCAGTCGGCGGGCGGGGACGACGAAGGGCCCGTCGCGTCAGCGACGGGCCCTTCGGTCTGGAGGCGCTACTCGCCGTCCGACGTGCCCTGCGGTGCCGAGGCGGTCGCCGAGGCATCGCCGGTGCCGGCTCCGCGACGGCGGCGACGGCGACGACGCTTCGCGGCGCCGTCGGTGGTGGAACCACCTTCGACGGCCGAGCCGTCCTCGGTGCCCGCCGCGGTGGTGGGGGCGACCGACTCGGTGGCTGGAGCCTGCGGGGCGGACTGCTCCGAGCCTCCTGACCGGGTGCGGCTGCGCGACCGCGAACGCGACGCGTCACGCGAACCCGAACCCGAGGCCGGGCGGTCGCTGCTGCGCTTCTCGACGGGGGCGCCAGCCGAGGCGGCGTGCGACGACGAGCCGGGCAGACGGCCCTTGGTGCCCTTGGGGATGTCGAGTTCCTCGAACAGGTGGGGCGACGACGAGTAGGTCTCGACGGGCTCGGGGATGCCGAACTCGAGGGCCTTGTCGATCAGCGTCCACTTGTGCAGGTCGTCCCAGTCGACGAACGTGACCGCGATACCGGTCTTGCCGGCGCGGCCCGTGCGGCCGGCGCGGTGCAGGTACGTGTCCGGGTCGTCCGGGATCGTGTGGTTGATCACGTGCGTGACGTCGTCCACGTCGATGCCGCGGGCGGCGACGTCGGTGGCGATGAGCACGTCGCGCTTGCCGGCCTTGAACGCCGCCATCGCGCGCTCGCGCTGCTCCTGGTTGAGGTCGCCGTGCACCGCTGCGGCGTTGAACCCGCGGTCCTTCAGTTCCTCGACGAGCTTCGCCGCGGCACGCTTGGTGCGGGTGAAGATCACGGTCTTGCCGCGGCCCTCGGCCTGGAGGATGCGGGCGATGACCTCGTCCTTGTCCAGGGAGTGCGCACGGTAGATGAGGTGCTTGATGTTGGCCTGCATGAGGCCCTCGTCCGGGTCGGTCGCCCGGATGTGCACCGGACGGCTCATGAACCGGCGGGCGAGGGCGACGATCGGCGCGGGCATCGTCGCCGAGAACAGCATCGTGTGCCGCACCTCGGGGACGGCCTGGAAGATGCGCTCGATGTCCGACAGGAACCCGAGGTCGAGCATGCGGTCGGCCTCGTCGAGCACCACCTCTTGCACGTGGGAGAGGTCGAGCAGACGCTGCCGCTGCAGGTCGATGAGCCGCCCGGGCGTGCCGACGACGATCTGGGCACCGGCCTTGAGCTGCTCCACCTGGCCCTCGTAGGCCTTGCCGCCGTAGATCGAGACGACCGTGGTCGGGCGGTTCGAGGCCGCGAGCTCGAGGTCCTCGGTGACCTGGACCGCGAGTTCACGGGTCGGGACGACGACGAGCGCCTTCACGCCGTGCGCCGGGTCGGCGCCGAGTCGCTGGATCAGCGGCAGGCCGAAGCCGAGCGTCTTGCCGGTACCCGTCTTGGCCTGGCCGATGATGTCCTGGCCGGTCAGGCCGAGCGGGATGGTCTGTTCCTGGATCGGGAAGGGCTCGATGATGCCCTTGCCGGCCAGTGCATCGACGATGTCCTGGTCGATGTTGAGGTCTGAGAAAGTCAAAGAATCACCTTAGTTCTGGTGGAAGTCCGGGCCAGTCTACCGACGGG
Organism: Curtobacterium sp. MCLR17_034; assembly: GCF_003234485.1. Taxonomy (NCBI): domain Bacteria; kingdom Bacillati; phylum Actinomycetota; class Actinomycetes; order Micrococcales; family Microbacteriaceae; genus Curtobacterium; species Curtobacterium sp. MCLR17_034. The sequence continues at coordinate 19,029 of NZ_QKTH01000010.1, read as the reverse complement.
CGCGTGGTCCGGGGCGCGGTGGGGTGCTTCGGGGAGTCGGGCGGTCCGGTCCGGGCGCCGAGCGGGGCGACCGGCGGGTCCCACGGGGCGCGCCCTCTATGCTGGTCGGGTGGTGTCGTGGTGGAACCGGAAGCGCGCGGCGCAGCTCGCTGCCGCATGGCTCGCGTCGCGGAACCCCCGCGGAGCCGCGCAGGTCAAGCGCCTCGCGCTCGACGACGTCACCCCGGAGCTCGACGTCTACCTCGGGCAGGCCGCGTACCTGCAGCTCTCCGTCTACGAGACGATGGGACGAGCCGGTGCTTCGGCACCGACGCTCTCCGGCCGTCTGGTGACCGGGGTCCTCGCGACCACGGCGCTCGAGCGGCACCGCACGATCGTGGCCGAGATCGAGCGCAGCGGTGGCGACCCGGCGGCGCTGATGGCCCCGCACCGCGAGGCGATCGACCTGTTCCTCGAACGGACGAGCGGCGCCGACTGGTACGAGTCGATGCTGACCGGCTACGTGACCGCCGGCATCCTGAACGACCTGTTCGGCAACCTGCTCCGCTCGCTGCCGACGGACGTGCGGCAGCGGCTGCGGTCGGTGTTCGACGCGCGCGAGGAAGCGGCGGTCGTCGAGGAGCTGACGGCTCACATCGAGGACGACCCGCAGATCGGTTCGCGTCTGGCGATGTGGGGACGACGTCTGGTGGGCGACACCCTGCTCGTCGCACGGTCGGCGCTGGCGTCGCACGCCCGAGAGGACCAGGAGCGGCTCGAGCCGGTCTGGACCGAGCTCATCGCCGCGCACACCCGACGGATGGACGCGCTCGGCCTGACGGCCTGAGCGGTCGAGCGTCGGGCGCCGAGCGTCTGAGTTGCTCGAGCGTCAGGCGCCGCGCGTCTGAGTTGCTCGAGCGTCAGGCGCCGCGCGTCTTGAGCTGCTCGTAGTACTCGGCGTCGCGCTTGTCGCGCTGCGTGCCGAGGAGCCACTCGACGACGAGGACTACCACGCCGGAGCCCACGAGGGCCACGACCCAGATCCAGGTGCCGTCGTACCGCCACCCGGCCCAGGTCAGCGCTTCCCAGAGCACTGCTGCGGCGATGCCGCCGACCGCTGGGCCGACGAGCACGCCACGGTTCGACCGCCACGGCAGGATCACGTGCGCGACCGCACCGATGATGACGCCGCCGAGGACGGCGAAGAGCAGTTCCACGTCGTCAGGCGACGAAGCCGATGCGCCGTGCCTCTTCCGCGCCGACCTCGACGTACGCCAGGGCCGAGACGGGGACGATGAAGCGACGGCCCTTGTCGTCCTGGAGCGACAGGTGCGTCGACTTGGCGGTGAGCGCCTCGGACACGGCCTTCTCGACCTCGTCCGCGGTCTGGGCGGTCTCGAAGGCGATCTCGCGGGGGCTGTTGATGATGCCGATCTTGATGTCCACGAGCACAGCGTATCCGAGCGGTCCCGTGCGGCATCGGGCGTTCGCCGCGGGCGCACTCGACGGCGTGACGACCGGTGCCCCGCGCGTCCGCAGCGGTGCTGTCGGCGGTCCTGGGTACCGTACGAGCGTGCCGCAGACCTTGCTGATGCCCGCTCCCGAGGACACCGGGTTCGCGCGCGCACTGGTCGACGACCCCTCGCAGGCCGCGGTGCTCGCGTTGCCGGACGGCCGTCACGCCGCGGTGATCGGTGCGCCGGGCAGCGGCAAGACGACCACGCTCGCACGGCTCGTCGCAGACCGGCTGACCCGTCCCGACGCGATCACCCCCGACGGCCACGCGACGGTGCTCGCCCTGACCTCGGCGCGGACGGCCGCGACGGCGCTGCGTGACCGGCTCGCTCGGACGGTCGACCGGGTCGTGCCGGGTGCCCTCGCACGCACCGTGAACTCGCTGGCGTTCCAGATCGTCACCCACGCGGCGTCGGTGCAGGGGCAGGAACCCCCGACGCTGCTGACCGGCGGGGAGCAGGACCGGATCATCGCCGACCTGCTCGCCGGGCACGAACTCGACGGAGCCGGACCGACCTGGCCCGACCCCATCACCGCCGTCGTCCGGGAGCGAGCGGGGTTCCGCACCGCCCTGCGCGACGTCATGATGCGTGCGGTGGCGGCCGGCGTCGAGCCCGACGACATGCGGGAACTCGGCGACGAGCTCGGACGGCCCGAGTGGCGGGCCGTCGGGGACTTCGTGGACGACTACCGGGCATCGGTCACCGCGTTCCGGCCGACCGGGCTCGACTCCGGCGAACTCGTGGCGTACGCCACCGCCGCGGTGCTGCGGCACGAGCTCCCCGCGAGCATCGCCGCCCTGCGCCTGGTCGTGGTCGACGACACGCAGGAACTGGTGGAGGGTGAGATCGCGCTGCTCGGGGCACTCGCGCGCTCCGGCGTGCAGGTCGTGGCCTTCGGCGACCCGGACATCGCCGCCTCGGCGTTCCGCGGCGCCGAACCGGACGTGCTCGGTCGACTGGCCGTGCGCCTCGGGGTGGACCGTGTCGACGAGCTGTTCCTCGGCGCCGTGCACCGGCACCCCGCCCCGATCCGCGCCCTGGTCACCGGCGTCACGGGTCGCATCGGCACCGCGGCGGCCGGTCGGCAGCGCAGCGCGTCGGCGGGCGACCAGGATGCGCGGCCCGACGCCGTCGTGCACCTCGAGGCCGCCAGCCGGTCCGCGCTCGTCGTGGCGATCGCCCGTCGACTCCGCGAACACCGCCTGCTCGACGGCGTGCCATGGCACCGGATGGCCGTGGTCACCCGCAGCGGTGCTGCCATCCCCGAACTCGTCCGGGCACTCTCCGTGGCCGAGGTCCCGGCGACTGCCGGTGCCGCGCCCGTCCGTCCGCGCGACGACTCCGCGGCGCGGGCGCTGCTCGACGCGGCCGCGGTGGCGCTCGACGTCCTGCCGCTCGACGCCGCCCTGGCCACCGCGTTCGCCACCGGGCCCCTCGGTGGCCTCGACACCCTGGCGATGCGTCGGCTCCGGCTCGCCCTGCGGCGTGAGGAGCTCGCGGGCGACGGCAGCCGCACCGCCGACGAACTGCTGGTCGATGCCCTGGGCGCACCGGAGCGCCTGGCGACGGTGGACGCCGGGTTCGCACGACGAGCGACCCGGCTGGCCCGGAGCCTGGTGCAGGCGCGTGCCGACGCCCAGGCAGGATCGAGCATCGAGGAGATCCTCTGGGGCCTCTGGGAACGCAGCGGTCTTGCAAAGTCGTGGGGCGCCCCGTCCGCCGCCGGTGGGGTCGGCGCCGGGGAAGCCGACCGGCACCTGGATGCCGTCGTCGGCCTGTTCACCGCCGCCAAGCGCTTCGTCGAGCGCACGCCGGACGCCCCCGCGCGGGTCTTCGTCGACGACCTGCTCGGCGCCGACCTGCCAGAGGACTCGATCGGCCCCGACCGGACCGCCGGCCGGGTGCGGGTCCTGACGCCGTCGGCGACGATCGGGCTCGAGTGCGACGTGGTCGTCGTGCTCGGTCTGCAGGACGGCGTCTGGCCCAACACCCGGGTGCGCGGCAGTCTGCTCGACCCGGACGGCCTGGTCCGCGCTGCCGCCGGGGTCGAGCGTTCGCCCATCGACGACCGTGCCGCCGTGGTCGCCGACGAACTCCGGCTGTTCGCCCGGGCCGTCTCGCGCGCCACCACCCAGGTCGTCATCGGCACGGTCGCGAACGACGACGAGTCGCCGTCACCCTTCGTCCGGCTCGTCCCGGTGCCGCCTGACCGTCAGCCGACCGTCCACCCACTGTCCCTGCGTGGGCTCGCCGGCTCGCTGCGCCGCCGGGTGGTGGGCTCCGGCGACCACGAGGCCGCGTCCGCCCTGGCCCGCCTGGCCGAGGCCGAGGTCCCCGGGGCGGCTCCGGACGAGTGGTACGGGCTCGCCGAACCGACCACGGACGACCCCCTGGTCGACCTCGACGCCGAGCCCGCGCCCGAGGTCGAGGGCGGAGAGCCCGTCTCCCCGGCCGTGTCGGTGTCGCCGTCGCGGATCGGCACCTTCGAGGAGTGCCCGGTGCACTGGTTCGCGCAGACCTTCGGCGGCGGTGCCCCGAGCCCGGCGATGGGCATCGGCACGATCGTGCACGAAGCGATGGAGCACGCCACCGAGATCGACGTCGAGTCGCTGTGGGAGCGGGTCGAGGCGCGGTGGGACGAGCTCACGTTCGAGTCGCCCTGGGTCGCCGACCGCGAACGTGCCCGGACCCGGCGGATGATCGAGGGGCTGAGCGACTACCTCCGCACCTTCGCCAGCGCCGGCCGTCGACTGCTCGGCGCCGAGACCTCGTTCGCGCTCGTGACCGGGCCCGCCCGGATCCGGGGGAGCATCGACCGCATCGAGGTCGACCCCGAGGGGCGGGTGAGCGTCGTCGACCTGAAGACCGGCCGTTCGATGCCCAGCGAGAAGAACGACATGCCGGAACACCCGCAGCTCGGGGCCTACCAACTCGCGGTCGAGGACGGCGCGGTCGAGGGTGTTCCGGCTGGGTCTCCGATGACCGACGCCCGGCTGGTCTTCGTCCAGAACCCCCGCGGCGGACAGGCGTACTCCGAGCGGACCCAGCACGCGTTCGACGCCGAGGCGCGCGAGGCCTACCGCGAGCGGTTGCACGGAGTGGCGCGGGGCATGGCCGGCCGGACGTTCGTGGCGAACGTGGACGACCACTGCGAGAAGGCCCGGACCGGGGTCGAGTGCCGGATCCACGTGGTGGCGGAGGTGACCTGGTGAGCGACACGGCGGACACGACCGACACGGCGGACACGACCGGCACGGCGGACACGACCGGCACGGCGGACACGACCGGCACGGCGGACACGACCGGCACGGCTGCTGCTGCTGCTGCGGACGGCACGGTTGCCGCTGCACCGCCCGTCATCCGGCACGGCGCCGACGCCATCGCCGACGCTCTCGGCCGCCCCCGTCCCACCGCCCAGCAGCGCGCCGTCATCGAGTCACCGCTCGTGCCGGCGCTGGTCGTCGCCGGTGCCGGCAGCGGGAAGACCGAGACGATGGCCTCGCGCGTCGTCTGGCTGCTGGCCAACGGACTCGTCCGCCCCGACGAAGTCCTCGGCCTGACCTTCACCCGCAAGGCCGCCGGCGAGCTGTCCGTTCGCATCAACGACCGCATCCGCGCGCTCGAGGACGTGGGGTTGATCACCCCCGGTGACGCCTTCGAGGCACCCACGGTCTCGACGTACAACGCCTTCGCCAACGCGGTCTTCCGTGAGAACGCCCTGCTCGTCGGGCGTGACGGCGAGTCCCAGGTGCTGACCGAACCGTCGGCCTGGCAGCTCGCCCGTCGGGTCGTGGTGGCCGCCCGCGACGACCGGCTCGCCGGACTCGACCGCGACGTCGACACCCTGACCGCAGCCGTGGTCGCGCTCGCCGGTGCCACCTCGGAACACCTCGTCGAGCCAGAGGACCTGCGCCGGTTCGCGATCGAGTTCTCGGAGCTGCTCGAACTCCCCGGCAACCGCGGCAAGCCGTACAAGGCGATCACGGACGCGGTCGCCGCGATCGGCGCCCTCGAACCCCTGGCCGACCTGGTCGCCGAGTTCCGACGACAGAAGGTCGACCGCGGGTTCGTGGAGTTCTCCGACCAGATCGCCCTCGCGCTCGCCGCGGCCGAGTCGGCCCCTCGTGTCGTCTCGGACCTGCGGAGCCGGTACGGGGTGGTGCTCCTCGACGAGTACCAGGACACCTCGGTCGTGCAGACCCGGTTCCTCGCGCGGCTGTTCCGCGGGCACTCGGTGATGGCGGTCGGCGACCCGCACCAGTCGATCTACGGGTTCCGTGGTGCGAGCGCCGCGAACCTCGCCCGGTTCCCGCACGACTTCGGCGGCGACGAACCCGGCGTGGCCGAACCCGTCACCTTCGCGCTGTCGACCAGCTGGCGGAACCCGGTGGACGTGCTCGCGGGGGCGAACGCGATCGTGTCGCCGCTGTCCGAGGCGTCCGAGGTCGACGTCGAACGGCTCTCGCCCCGGCCGGGTGCGGACGCCGGCACCGTGCGGGTGGTGTTCCCCGAGACCCTGCCGGAAGAGGCCGACGAGGTCGCGGCGTGGTTCCAGGACCACCGCAGGCAGGACCCGGCGGGCTCGATGGCGCTGCTGCTGCGGGCCCGGAAGGACCTCGCGGCGTTCACGGCGGCGCTCGGTGCCCGTGGGGTGCCGTACCACGTGCTCGGCACGGGCGGACTGCTCCAGCGTCCGGAGATCGTCGACCTGGTGGCGTGCCTGCGCGTCCTGCACGACCCGGCGGCCGGCAACGACCTGATCCGGCTGCTCGCGGGTGCACGGTGGCGGGTCGGGGCGGCGGACATCGTCGCCCTGCACCAGCTCGCCCGGTGGCTGTTCCAGCGTGATCACACCCAGCAACGCCTCGACGACGACCTGACCGCGGCCTTCCGGGCCTCCGTGGCCGCCGGGGAGCACGGGTCGATCGTCGACGCGCTCGACTTCGCCGCGACCGCACCCGACGAGCACGGCGCGCTCGAGGGCATCACCCCCGCGGGTCGCAGCCGGATGCGTGCGCTCGGCGGGCAGCTCGCGATGCTCCGCTCACGCGCAGGGAGCGACCTGGTCGACTTCGTGACGCTCGTCGTGCAGGAGATGCGACTCGACATCGAGGTCGCCGCGCACGAACAGGGCAGCGGCGCGTACCTCGACGCCTTCATCGACGAGCTCGCCGGTTTCGTGTCGACCGACGACCGCGCCGACCTCGGTTCGTTCCTCGGGTGGATCGACGCCGCAGCCCGACGGGACGACATGGGCCCGCGGTCCGAGGAGCCTGAGGCCGGCACCGTGCAGATCCTGACGATCCACGGGTCCAAGGGGCTCGAGTGGGACGCCGTCGCAGTGCCCCGGATGGTCGAGGGCGGCCTGCCGGCGCGTCCGCAGGAGGGCTCGTCCGGCTGGCTCGGGTTCGGCCGGCTGCCGTACGAGTTCCGTGGAGACGCCGCCGAGCTGCCGCGACTCGCATGGCGCGGGCAGGAGACCCAGAAGGACGTCACCACGGCGATCGACGCCTTCAAGGAACAGGTGAAGGCCCGCAACGAGGACGAGGAACGCCGGCTCACCTACGTCGCCCTGACCCGTGCGAAGCACGACCTGCTGGTGTCCGGCTCGTTCTGGGCCGGCGGGGTCCGACCCACCGAGCCGAGCCGCTACCTGCGCGACCTGGTGGACGCCGGCGTCATCGACGGTGCGGCGATCCCGGAGACGACGGTGCACGACGAGAACCCGATGGGGGAGAGCGGCGCGACCCAGACCTGGCCGCACGTGCCGTTCGGGCAGCGTGCGCCGCGGGTCCTGGCTGCCGCCGAGCGGGTGCGGAACGCGAACCCCGGTGCTGCGGGGCGCTTCGCCGCCGACATCGACCTGCTGCTCGCCGAACGGTACGCCACCCGGAACGCGAAGCACGCGGTCGCCGTCCCGCACCGGGTCCCGGCGTCGGGCTTCAAGGACTACCTGACCGAACCCGACTCCGTGGCCGAGCGGCTCCGCCGGCCGATGCCGGAGCGCCCGTACCGGGCCACCCGGCTCGGCACGCTGTTCCACCAGTGGGTGGAACAGCGGGCACGGAGCGGCGGCGCGCTCGAGACGCTCGACGTGTGGGACGGCGAGCTCGACCTCGATGCCGACGACCTCGCCGATTCGTCGCCGGACGCCGTGGTCACCGACGACGACGCCCGTCGACTCGCGGACTTCCAGGCGACGTTCGCGCGCTCACGGTGGGCCGGGCTGACGCCGATCGAGGTCGAGCGCGAGATCCACATCCCGTTCCTCGGGCACAGCGTCGTCTGCAAGCTCGACGCCGTGTACGAGATCGACGGGCGCGCCGAGGTGGTCGACTGGAAGACGGGCAAGGCGCCGTCGGGGGCGGACGACCTGGCCCGCCGCACCCTGCAGCTCGCGTTGTACCGCGTCGCCTACGCCGAGTTCACCGGGCGGCCGCTCGACCAGGTCGACGCGGTGTTCTACTTCGTCGCCGACGACCTCGAGGTCCGTCCGACCGAGCTGCTCGACCGAGCCGGACTCGAGCGCGCGTGGTCCGAGGCCGTCGGCTGACGTCCTGCGGGCGCGCTGCGCCCGTCGCACGCGCTGCGCCCGTGTCGCGCTCCGCCCGTGTCGCGCTCCGCCCGTGTCGCGCTCCGCCCTGGAGGCCCGGTGCCGGTCCGCCGGACCCGCGCCGGGCCTCCAGGCGGTCGCGTCCACGACTCCTGCCGCACCTTGGTGAGCAGAAATGGTCGGGTGCGCCGCAGCGACCCGACCATTCCTGCTCACGAAGCGTCAGCCGTGGCGGCGTTCGGTGGAGGACAACAGCTGCTCCACCTCGCCGATCTCCATCGTCTCGGGTGACACGGACTGCAGTGGTTCCGCACTCGGGGCGTGCACCGCGTCGACCAGGCGGTGCATCATCGCGACGGCGTCGTCGACGACCTCGGTGCTCTTCGCCTGGACGCCGTGCAGCAGCCAGTGCGCCGTCTCGAGTTCGTGGTGCACGCGTGCACGCTGTGCGAGCTGGCGGTCGCGTCCGCCGCCGTTCGCCTCGTAGGCGCTGAGGACGGTGTCGAAGGCATCGCGGCGGCCGGCGAGCACCCAGGCGAGGTCCTTCGCCGGGTCGCCGAGCCGCAGCTCGCCCCAGTCGAGGATCCCGGTCACCGCGTCGCCGTCGACGAGCAGGGCGCCGGTGCCGAGCGAACCGTGCACGACGGTCGGCGTGAACTGCCAGAGCTGCTGGTCGCGGGCGGCACCCTCCCAGCGTTCGACGAGCGCGGCGGGGACGAGCTTGGTCGCCACGGCGCGGTCCATCACCGAGACGGCGGACCGGAGCACCTCGAACGGCGTGAGCGACGGCAGGCCGGCGTCGGAGACGAAGCTCGTCGGCAGCTGGTGGATCGAGGCGAGGGCACGGCCGACGCTGGTGGCGAGGTCGGGGCGCTCGACGAGCGACGCGAGGGTCGGGTGAGCTCCGGCCAGCCGCGTCGTGACGATGGCGCGCGTCGACCCGATCGGCGCCTGGCCGCGGTACTCGGCGACGCCGAACGGCAGGCGTGTGCGGATGCCGGCGCTCAGCGCGCGGATGGCGACGAGGTCGGCCGACTGCCGCGCCTCGGCGCGCTGGTTCCGGGGGCGGCGGATGACGATCTCGGTGCCGTCGGCGTCGCGGAGGAGCGCCGACTCGTAGTCGCCGGCCGCGGCCGAGCCGAGCGTGCGCGTGCCCGTGACGAGGAGACCTGGAACGGCCGTCGTCGCCAACGCGGCTAGAGTGAACTGGGATCCCGCCATGCCCCTCAGGGTAGGCGCGTGTCGCGTGCACGGCTGCACGCCACGCTGTTCGGCGGCCCGCACGCCCACCGCACGTCTCCTGCACGTCCGCACCCGATCCGAGGAGCTCTCCCGCCGTGACCGTCGAGTTCGCCGCCCGGCTCCCGCTGTCCCGCAACGAACTCGACCGCGACGCCGAGTTCCGCACGACCGACGACGTCGAGCGTGTCCTGCGCGAGGACGAGCGCACCCGGTACCTGCCGGTGCGTGGTGCCGAGATGCTCCGGAACGCCGACGGCACCCTGCGCTTCGTGACCGCGACGGAGATCCCGGTCGACACCGTGACTCTGTACCTCGGCCGTGCGGTGTCGGACGCCGTCGATGCCCCGGCGGGTACCCGCTTCGTCGCCGCCCTGATCGACAGCGCGACGGCGACCGCGATCGAACCCGACGACGACGCCTGGCAGAGCCTCCGGATGTTCGGCACCGAGCTCTCGCCGCGCGACCAGGGCCTGGCGGTCGAAGCCGTCGCGATGGCCAACTGGCACGCCGTGCACGGCTTCTCGCCGCGCACCGGCTCACCCACTGCCGTTGTGAGCGGCGGATGGGTCCGCCGCGACCCCGAGGGACACGACCTCTTCCCGCGTACGGACGCGGCGATCATCGTCGGGGTCGTCGACGCCGACGACCGGATCCTGCTCGGTTCCAACGCCGCGTGGGACGCCGATCGGTACTCGCTGCTGGCCGGGTTCGTCGAGCCGGGGGAGTCGCTCGAGGACGCGGTCCGCCGCGAGGTCTGGGAAGAGTCCGGCGTCCGTGTCGAGGAGCCCGAGTACCTCGGCTCGCAGCCGTGGCCGTTCCCCGCGTCGCTGATGGTGGGCTTCCGCGCCCGCGCAGCCGGCGGTGACCCGACGACCGCCCGCCCCGACGGCGTGGAGATCCTGGACGTCCGGTGGTTCTCGCGCGACGAGATCCGCGAGCGCGCCGGCGACACCCTGCTGCTGCCGGGACGCACCTCGATCGCCCGCGCCATCATCGAGGAGTGGTACGGCGGGCCGCTGGACCTGCCGTGAGCGTCACCGGTCCGCGCGGTGCACCGGGTGCCGGGGCAGTCGAACCCCGGCCGCCCTCGCCCGACGAACTGCTCGCCGCGCTCGACGCCGAGCAGCGGACGGTCGCCCGCACCCTGCTCGGTCCGGTCGCGGTGCTCGCCGGCGCCGGGACGGGAAAGACCCGCGCGATCACGCACCGGATCGCCTACGGCGTCGCCACCGGGACCTACGCGCCGAACCACGTCCTCGCGCTGACGTTCACGACCCGTGCCGCCGGCGAACTGCGGTCGCGCCTGCGCGCGCTCGGGGCCGGGACGGTCCAGGCGCGCACCTTCCACGCCGCCGCGATGGCGCAGCTCAGCTACTTCTGGCCGGACACCGTCGGCGGGCACGCCCCCAAGATAGTCGAGTCCAAGGGGCGGATGATCGCCCACGCCGCGGACACGGTCGGCATGAACGTCGACACCCCGGTGCTCCGCGACCTGGCCGCCGAGGTCGAGTGGCGCAAGGTGCAGATGCTCTCGCTCGACGAGTACGAGGCCGCCGCCGCCGACCGGGTGATGCCGCGCGACACCACGCCGCGCCGGGTCATCGACCTGATGAAGGCGTACGAGCGACTGAAGGACGACCGGCGGCAGTTGGACTTCGAGGACGTCCTGCTGGCGACCCTCGGCATGGTCGAGTCCGAGCCCCGCGTGGCGTCGTACGTGCGGCAGCAGTACCGGTTCTTCGTCGTCGACGAGTACCAGGACGTCTCGCCCGTGCAGCACGACCTGCTGCGGGCCTGGCTGGGCGGCCGTGACGACCTGTGCGTCGTCGGCGACGCCAGTCAGACCATCTACTCGTTCGCCGGCGCCTCGAGCGACTACCTGCTCGGGTTCGGGTCGGAGTTCCCGCGCGGGTCGGTCTTGCGCCTCGAGCGGAACTACCGCTCCACCCGCGAGGTCGTGTCCGCGGCCAACACGCTGATGCGCGGCCAGCCCGGCGCGCTCGACCTGGTGGCCCAGAGCCAGGAACCGGGTCCGGAACCGGTGGTGCTGGCCTGCGTCCACGACGGTGACGAGGCACAGACCATCGCCCGGCGCATCGCCGAGCTCGTCGGGGCCGGAGCGTCCTACGGGGACTGCGCCGTGCTCTTCCGCGTCGGAGCGCAGTCCGCTGCGCTCGAGTCCGCGCTCGGCCGGAACGGCATCCCCTACCGCGTGCAGGGCGGGACCCGGTTCTTCAACCGCCCGGAGGTCAAGCTCGCCGTCCACCACATGCGCGGCGAGGCGATCCGGCAGACCGACGACGAGTTGACCCGACGGGTCCGGCTGGTGCTGCAGGTCAGCGGCTGGACGGAGACGCCGCCGGAGGGCACCGGCGCAGTCCGTGAGCAGTGGGAAGCGCTGCAGGCGATCATGGGCCTGGCCGAGGACGCCCCCGTCGGCACGACGATGCAGCAGTTCACCCAGGACCTGGTGGACCGTGCGGCGACGCACCACGAGCCCGAGGTCGATGCTGTCACGCTCGCGACGCTGCACTCGTCGAAGGGTCTGGAGTGGCCGCACGTGGTCATCGCCGGCGCCGCCGAGGGGCTCCTGCCGATCTCGCACGCGTCGACCGACACCGAGGTGGACGAGGAACGACGCCTGTTCTACGTCGGGCTGACGCGCGCCCGCCGTTCGGTCACGATCACGTGGTCGCAACAGGGCTCCACGCGTGGGGGAGCCCGGGCTCCGAGTCGGTTCCTGGCAGCGCTCGGCACGCGCACCGCGGATGGGGCCGGACCGGCGAACGGCTGACCGACAGGTCGTCGCGCTCGAAGACGAGCTGGTCGGGCTCGGCTCGTTGCGTCCGGAGCGGGAGCCGTTCCAGCAGCATCCGCGTCGTGGCGGCGGCCACCGCCGCCGCCCGCCACAGTGACAGCGGTGCCGGGTGCCGCCCCCACACCTGAGCGGCGATGGCCGGCCAGGCCGGGTCATCGTCGACGCGTGCGTACTCAGCGCACTGGAGGCACGGCCCGGCCCCCGGCACGACGAACGGACCGAGACGGACGCGTCCGTCGCCGACGACGACCGCCAGGTGCGGCACGCCCCGGCGGGTCCACGCGGCGCGGAGCGCCGGGTCGACGACGTGGTCGGCCACCACCACGGCGAGGCGCGGTTCGGGCTCGGGCAGTACGATCGGGCCCCCGGCGGGCGCGGTGGTGCGGCTGACCGTCACGCCCTCGCCGGACAGGAACGTCGCCACGGTGTCGGCGAGGACACCGGCGCCGTGCACCTCGATGCGTTCGAGCGGCTCGGGCAGGACCTCGACCACCGCGGGCGACGCGGCACCGAGCACACCGGCAGCACGTTCCGGCGAGCACCCCGACGCGGCCGCCAGGCCTGCCAGCACGTCGTGGCCGGTCTCGCGTCGCAGACCGTTGAGGAACCGTTCTTCCCCCGTGGTGGGCACCGCGACGACGGCGCGTGGAGGATCGACCCCGAGCTGGACCGTGGCGGGGTCACGCCAGACGAACTCGAGCGTCGGATCGATGCGGATGCCCATGACCCCACGGTGCCGGAGTACGCGGCACGCGTGGGGTCACCAGGGGGATCTGTGGAGAACTCAGCGGGGCTGATCGCCCGTGTCGTTCCCGGGCTCGTCGCCCGCTCCACCCTCGGGGTCGTCGGCCACGCGGCCGGACTCGTCCTCGTGCGGACGCGCACCGGTCGAGTCGTTCAGCAGGTCCTCGAGGGCCTTGTCGAACGCGTCGTCCTCGTCGGTCTGGGACGGGTTCCGCAGCCGTGCGACGAGGGCGTCGGGTGCGTCGACGTCGTCCGAGGTCGGCACCAGGTCGAAGTGCGACCAGAGGGCGTCACGCTCTTCGGCGCCGAGCTCGTCGGTCACCCGCTGCCACATCGCGGCGGCTTCACGTAGACGACGCGGACGCAGCTCGAGGCCGACGAGTGTCGCGAACGCCGACTCGGCCGGGCCGCCGGCCGCACGGCGACGGCGCACCATCTCGGCGATCGCTCCGGCCTTGGGGAGACGGACGGTGGCCGCGGCGGTGACCGTGTCCACCCAGCCCTCGACCAGGGCGAGCATCGTCTCGAGCCGGGCGAGCGCGGCGTCCTGCTCGGCGGTCCGCGGCGGGATGAGGGCACCCGAGGCGAGTGCGTCGCGCAGCTGCTCCTGGTTGGTCGGGTCGATGTCGGCCGCGAGTTCCTCGACGCGGTCGAAGGGGATGTGGATGCCCCGCGCGTAGTCCGTGATGGACGAGATGATGTGCAGCCGGAGCCACCGTGCCGACCGGAAGAGCCGGGCGTGGGCGAGTTCGCGGACCGCGAGGTAGATGCGGACCTCGTCCTCGGAGACGTCGAGGCCCTCGGCGAACTCGGCGACGTTCTGGGGCAGGAGTGCCGCGACCTGCTCGTCGAGGAGCGGTACGCCGACGTCACCGCCGGAGACGACCTCCTTCGACAGCTGCCCGACGACCTGGCCGAGCTGGATCGCGAACAGTGCCCCGCCGATACCGCGCATCGCCTTCGAGACGTCGCCGAGCATCGCCTTGAGCTGCTCGGGAGCACGCTGGTCGATCGCCTCGGTCAGGGCATCGGCGATGCTGAAGGCCACCGGCTCGGCGATCTGCGTCCACACCGGGACGGTCGCCTTGGCCCACTGCTCACGCGTGTAGAGGCTCGGGGTCGCGGTCAGCTCGGCGACCGTCGTGACCTCGTCGAGCCACAGTGCAGCGACCTGGAAGGCCTGGTCGGCCGCCTGCGAGGTGGCCGGGTCGACGGGGTGGCCGCCGTCCCGAGCGATCGCGGTGGCGCGTTCGGCGGTGGCCGAGAAGTCGATGCCGTCACCGCCGGACTGCGCGGCACGCTGGAGCTGGCTCATCAGGTTCGCCACGGAGGCCGGGTCGTTCGGCAGACCGGCGGCACCGGCGAGCTGCGACGGGTCGATCTGCCCCTCGCCCGAGAGCAGCTTGCGCAGCATCTCCTGGAAGTCGTCGTCCGGCCCCGGCTGTGGTTCATCAGGCATGCCGACTACGCTAATCGCTGCTCACGGGGCCGCACCTGGGATGCCCCCGTGGGAACGCCCGAAGCGCTGCGCCCAGGGCGAACAGCCCCGTCGCGAGACGTGGGCGACCACCCTGCCGCCAGGCGCGGGTGCCCACCTCGGAAGGACCCCGCGTGACCCTCTTCGCCCCCGCGCCCCGTCGTCGCTCGCGTGCCCGGACCGTCGGGTGGGCGTTCCTGATCGGCGCGGTCGTGCTGGGACTGCTGGCGAGCCTGCTGCCGAGCCCGTACCTCATCGAGGTCCCCGGGCCGGTCTACAACACGATCGGCACGCAGGAGCAGGGGACGGGCAAGGACGCGAAGGACGTCAAGCTCATCCAGGTGTCCGGCCACGAGACGTACCCGACGGCCGGCGCCCTCGACATGCTCACCGTCGGCATCCAGGGCGACGCCACGAACCGCCCGTCGTGGACCAGCGTGATCCGCGCGATCTTCACCAGGTCGCAGGCGGTGATCCCGGTCGAGGCGATCTACCCGAGCGGCACCACGACCGAGCAGGTGAACGAGCGGGACTCCGCCGACATGCAGGCGTCGCAGCAGTCGGCCGTTGCCGCCGCGCTCATCCAGCAGGGGAACGACCTGCCCACCGAACTCGAGGTCAGCGCCGTGCAGGAGGGCTCAGCGGCCGACGGCGCGATCGAGAAGGGCGACGTCATCACGGCGTTCGACGGCAAGTCGCTCACGACCAACGCCGACGCGGTGAGCCTGCGTGAAGCCGTCGCGCAGCACGGCACCTCGAGCCCCGCGACCGTCACCGTCGAACGGGACGGCGCGACGAAGGACGTCCGGGTGACGCCGCGCAGCGAGCAGGGCACGGCGCTGCTCGGGGTCGGCGTCACCGAGCGCTACGAGTTCCCCTTCAAGGTGTCGATCCGCCTGCAGGACGTCGGCGGTCCGTCCGCCGGCATGATGTTCGCGCTCGGGATCATCGACGAGATCACGCCGGGCAAGCTCAACGGCGGCAAGCACGTCGCGGGCACCGGCACGATCACGGCAGACGGCGAGGTCGGGCCCATCGGCGGGATCCGGCAGAAGCTCTACGGCGCCGCGGACGCGGGCGCCACGGTGTTCCTCGCCCCCGCGGACAACTGCGACGAGGTCGTCGGGCACGTGCCGGACGGGCTCGACGTCTACAGCGTCTCCACGCTCGACCAGGCCGTCACCGACCTGCAGACGATCGCCGACGGCGGGAGCACCGCGAAGCTCGCCCGCTGCGGGTCCTGACCCGCTCCTGAGTCCCCGTACAGGTTCACGCTCGGTCCGGTCCCATAGGATCAGTGTCACTGACGGCCCGCCGCGAGCCGGGCCCGCCGGTCCGACACGTCTGGAGCACATCAAGTGACGACAACCTCGTCCACCTCGGGGCGGCGTTCGCCGCGGGTCCCCATCGTGGTCACGATCATCGTGCTGGCCGCACTGGTGATCGCCTTCTTCATCTTCGCCAGCCTGTACACCGACTACGCGTGGTTCGCGCAGCTCGGGTTCCAGCAGGTCCTCACCACCCGGTGGATCGCCGGGACCCTGATGTTCCTGGCGGGCTTCCTCGGCATGGCGGTCCCGGTCTTCGTGAGCATCGCGCTCGCGTTCCGGTTCCGGCCGGTCTACGCGAAGCTCAACTCGCAGCTCGACCGCTACCAGCAGGTCATCGAGCCGCTGCGGCGCGCCGTGATGATCGGCATCCCCGTGGTCCTCGGCATCTTCGCGGGGCTCTCGACCGCGGGTCGCTGGAGCATGGTCCTCGAGTACTTCAACCGCACGCCGTTCGGCAAGACCGACCCGCAGTTCGGACTGGACATCGGGTTCTACGTGTTCGAGCTGCCGTTCTGGCGCTCGATCGTGGCCTACTCGTCGGCCGTCGTCCTCATCGCCGGCCTCGCCGCGCTCGCTGCGAGCTACCTCTACGGCGCGCTCCGCTTCGGTGGTCGCGAGGTCCGGATCTCCCGTGCTGCGCGAATCCAGCTGGCGGTCACGGCGGCGCTCTACATCGCGCTGCAGGCCGTCAGCCTCTGGCTCGACCAGTACGCGGCGCTGACGAAGTCGAACTCGCTCATCACCGGTGCCCAGTACACCGACGTCAACGCAGTGATCCCGGGCCGCGAGATCATGGCGGGCATCGCGGCGATCGTCGCGCTGCTCTTCATCGTCACGGCGGTCATCGGCCGCTGGCGCATCTCGATCGTCGGGACGGGCCTGCTGCTCGTCGCCGCGATCGTCGTCGGCGGCATCTACCCGTGGGTCGTCCAGCGTCTGCAGGTGAAGCCCTCGGAGCGCACCTTCGAGTCCGCCTACATCGAGCGGAACATCAAGGCCACGCGAGACGCCTACGGTGTCGCCGGTGTCGAGGAACAGAACTACGACGCCACGACCGAGACGAGCTCGGGTGCGCTCGCGAAGGACGCGCAGACGACGGCGAACATCCGTCTCATCGACCCGAAGATCGTCTCCGACACGTTCAGCCAGCTGCAGCAGTACCGGCAGTACTACCAGTTCCCGAAGGAGCTGGACGTCGACCGCTACGACGTCAAGGGCGAGACCGAGGACACCGTCATCGCGGTCCGCGACATCGACCTCGCCGGGCTCAGCTCGGCCGCGAACACGCAGTACAACCGGGCGTTCGTCTACACCCACGGCTACGGCGTCACCGCGGCCTACGGCAACCAGCGCGCGAGCGACGGCAAGCCGGTGTTCCTCGAGTCCGGGATCCCGTCGAACGGTGCGCTGGGCGACTTCCAGCAGCGCGTGTACTTCGGTGAGACCTCGCCGCCTTACTCGATCGTGGGTGCGCCGAAGGGCACGAAGGACGTGGAGCTCGACTACCCGTCCGGTTCCGACGACGACAACGGCGGCAACGCGACCACCACCTACGCCGGCGACGGCGGTCCGAGCCTCGGCAACTTCTTCAACCGGCTCGTCTACGCCGCGAAGTTCCAGTCGGAGCAGATCCTGCTCTCGAACGCGGTGAACAAGGACTCGCAGATCCTCTACGACCGCGACCCGATCACCCGCGTGCAGAAGGCGGCGCCGTACCTGACCGTCGACAGCGACGCCTACCCGGCGATCGTCGACCACCGCATCCAGTGGGTGGTGGACGGATACACCACGAGCGACGCGTACCCGTACTCGCAGAGCCAGAGCCTGTCGGACAGCATCGCCGGCGCCGAGTCCTCGACGTACCGCACCGACCAGGTGAACTACATCCGGAACTCGGTGAAGGCCACCGTCGACGCCTACACGGGCAAGGTGACGCTGTACACGTGGGACACGAAGGACCCGGTCCTGAAGACGTGGCAGAAGATCTTCCCGACGTCGATGAAGCCGGTGTCGAGCATGAGCGCCGAACTCCTCGACCACGTGCGGTACCCGACGGACCTGTTCAAGGTGCAGCGCTCGATCCTCGGTACGTACCACGTGACCAACGCCAACTCGTTCTACTCGGGTGACGACGCGTGGAACACCCCGCAGGAACCGACCAGCACGGCGACGTCGGACAGTGACGCCGACACCGCGGCGACGTCGACGAACGCGCTCGGCGCGCAGACGACGACGACCGCCAACAGGGCGAACCTGCAGGACCCGTACTACCTGACGATGAAGGTGCCGGGGCAGGGGACGGCGTACTCGCTGTACACGACCTACATCCCGCAGCAGTCGGCCGGGGCGAACAACCGCAACGTGCTGACCGGCTACCTGGCGGTGAACTCCGACGCGGGCGGTGCCGGCAAGGGCGAGAAGGCGTCGGGCTACGGCAAACTCACGCTGTTGACGATGCCGAAGACCGACAACATCCCGGGCCCCGGGCAGGTGCAGAGCCTCTTCAACGGTGACTCGACCGTGTCGCAGGAGCTGAACATCCTGAAGCGGGGCAACTCGACCGTGAAGCAGGGCAACCTGCTCACGCTGCCGGTCGGCGGTGGGTTCCTCTACGTGCAGCCCGTCTACGTCCAGTCGACCTCGAGTGGTTCGTACCCGTTGCTGCAGAAGGTCCTCGTGGCCTTCGGCGACAAGATCGCGTTCGAGGACACCCTCGACGAAGCGCTGAACTCGCTGTTCGGCGGCGACTCCGGTGCGGCGGCCGGCGACTCCGGCGCAAGCGGCAGCGACAGCGGTTCCGGTTCCGGTTCCGGTTCCGACAGTGGATCCGGTTCCGACACGGGGTCCGGTTCCGACACGGGTTCCTCGGGCTCCGGCTCGACCGGCTCGACCGGCTCGACCGGCTCGACGGGTTCCGGCTCGACCGACAACGACGCTCTGCAAGAAGCCCTGGCCGACGCCAAGGCAGCCCTGCAGGACCGCCAGGAGGCCTACGCCGACAACGACCTGGTGGCCGCGGCGGAAGCCGATCAGCGCCTCCAGGACGCGATCGAGGCCGCCACGGCAGCCGAGAACGGCAACTGACACACCGTGGCGGGGCACTCGATTTGTGTCCCGCCACGGCCCCGTGTAGGCTTCTAAACGTGCCGCGGGGTGGAGCAGTTCGGTAGCTCGCTGGGCTCATAACCCAGAGGTCGTAGGTTCAAATCCTGCCCCCGCAACCAAGCGTCACACGAAGGCCCCGGTCCAACAGGACCGGGGCCTTCTTCGTGTCCCCGACGCGAGACGCCCGGCGCAGGACGCCCGGCGCAGGACCCCCGCCGCAGGACCCCCCCCGCCGCAGGCCCTGTCTCTTATACACATCTGAC